>JAJFID010000079.1 GCA_021775325.1 Rhodospirillales bacterium | reverse complement strand
TCGATGTCTGGGAAATCGGCCTGGGCCACGGCGGAAAAATCCACCTGATCAATGCCTTCCTGACCATCCGGATTCAGGTTGCCGAAGTTGTGCTGGTTATAGACCGGTCCCGGGCGGTGCGAGCCCGGCACATAGGCCAGCGCGTTTTCCTTTTTCACCGCCACCAACGGCATCCAGATGGTGCAGGTGTTGTAACCCTCCACGGACCAGTAGGGCTCGTCCTGATGCCAGGGCGTGGAAAACTGGGTGCCGGGCGAGCGCACAAACACGGCGTCGAAATAGAAATTGATACGCGACGACTGCATGAGCTGCGCGGCCAGTTCAGCACACGGCGACTCAAAGATGAACCGCTGGTACTCCGGGATGCGCTGCCACGCCTGACTGTCATAGAACATGGTGCGCCCGGTCTCGTCCCGATCCCAGATCCGGACCCGTTCCGTGGGATCGCGGCGGTTGGCGTCCAGCCCTTCATCCAGCAAATCGATCCAGTCCCCATCAAACATGCCCGGCAGCATGACCACGCCGTCCCTGTCGTAGGTCTCGATTTCCGCATCGTTTAAGTCGCGCAACATGTCCGTGTTCATAACATATCTCCCGAGCCGGTTTGCACTATACGGCCAAAAGTAGAAACCCCATGGGCGACTCCCGCAATTGAAAAAAGTTTCGCGGGATAACACAGAAAACTAGCGCTTCTTGCGCCAGTCCGTACGCCACGCCTCCCAATCCACCGGTTCGCAGGAAACATCTTCCAGAGTTTCGTGGTTGTCGAATTTATCCATGAAGATGACAAGGTTGTGACAGGTATCGCGGGCGCTGGGCACATGCAGACCGTCGAAATCCAGAAAGTGAGCGGCGGCAGCAATGGCATGGGTTGCCGCATAGTCAAAACTGCCATATCGAGCACCATCGACACCCAGTGCTGCGAGACTGGCAACATCAGCGAAGTACAACGTGCGATCTGTCTGAACGGCAAGTTCATGAACGTTGTGAGCGATTTTGCTGGGCCAGATGGGCTCCAGCAATAGCCTGTATCCGATTTCCACCAGCGCACCGGATTGCGTACAACTGGTGTACAGAACGTCGTGCCCGCCGCCCGGACTCCAGCGCCCACCCGCCGCCGAACCAACCAGCGCCTCGCGGCCCTGCCGGACAACGCGCCACACCGGGCCTGCAAATGGCACAGGCTCAACGGCCTCCAGAGCATCAAGAATCTGCCGGTCGTGGATTCGACCATCTGACTGCATGGGTCAGGTGTATCCGCCGCTGTCCAGACTTTCGATGACAGCAAGAACCTCTTCGGCACGATTGTCATGTATCAGGTCCATGGGGCGTTCATCACCGAGCAACCGGTGCCGTGAATACAGCCACAAACGGGTTTCCTCCGGCGTGTAGAACTCCGCCAGCCGGTCAACCACGTAACTGAGATTGGAAATCAGCAACTGGGTCCTGGGGTGCGGGAATGCCTTGCCCGCATTCCACCGGGAAATGGTCGCCTGAGAAACGCTGGCAATATTGGCCACGTCCGAGCCTTTCAGCGCGCCCTGTTCCCGCAACTCGCCCATGATTTTTGCAACGGCACCAGACATATTCAGCTCCCGAAAGATTCAACAACCCGAAAATTTAACATTGTACAGGTCCAGTTTTGGCATCTACACACCATATGTATTATGCATATTTCTTTCATAAAATTCAATCATGCAAGAGAAACGTGATTTCCGCCTGTAGACAATCGACCACTTTTGCACTGCCGAAGTCTGGAAAATAGCCTGAATTCGACCAAAATACGGCTACTAACTCCCTGTTTCCATTCATTTTGTAGACATTCGCACACAAGATCGGCCTCCGGCGTGTCTACACGGTCTGGTTTTGGGGGCTGGCGGCGTCTGTCTGGGCGGCAGGCGGCGCGATTTCCTGTACCGGACGTTCGGGTGGCCGGAAGCCTTCCAGACAGGCTATGGCCTTGATGGCCTGAATGCTGGCGTGGTACTGGCCCCGGTTCATGGCTTCGCGATAGATGATCTCCAGCCGCCCGACCAGGTCTTCCCGGCTTTTGGGCCGGTGGTCGTTGGCGTATTGCTGCAGGGTTCGGACGCGGCGCTGAATGCGCGGGTCCTGTAACAATCGCCAGCCCGCGTGCCGCGCCGTGCCCCAGGCATAACCGGCGTGGCGGGCCGCGTCGGCGGCGCTATGACCGAAGGCATACAGGCGGCAGAAGGATTCCCAGCGCGGTTTCATATCAAAGGATGCCGGAATTTTCGGCAAATCCGGGCATTCGTCATGCTCGATCCCGTCACGGATCAGATCCATGTCCCCGGCCTGCGCGTCGGTGACAAACTCGCCATTCAGCACAGCCCCTTCACCATTGGCCCGGTGCATATCCGCTTCGGCCTTGGGATCATAGCCCCGCTCCTCCAGCCACTGGGCCCGCAGACCCGGGTCCAGTGGCGCATCATCGCTCACGGGGTTCAGATAATCAGGCGCATCAAAATCAAACGGATCAGACGCACAAACACGGGGGTTACCGGACAGGGACATATCGGGCCTCATTTCAATTAAAGGAATAAAGGCCGATTTTATAGTATAATTTTCCTATTATGTCAAGTTATTTTTGCCCTAAGTTTCTGATTTAGTCCCAATAGCTGACGCAATGACGAGGAAAGTGGAATGCCTCTTCATAGCCAGAAGCGGGCATTCGCTAACTAGCCCCTGTACGTATGCCAGCGACTTCCATTTG
>JAJFID010000078.1 GCA_021775325.1 Rhodospirillales bacterium | reverse complement strand
CCTTCCGCTGTGGCCGGGTAAATTGGAAACTCGAAACTGCTGAGTTTGAAAGGGAAGTTGGCATTTCCGGCATTAAGCTGGATCACTACCACATAATCACCATCCGCGCGAATTTCAGTGATCGCATCGACGATTGGCTTTGCCGAGGACTTGGACTCGTCGCCGCGATGATAGTTGATTGATGCGATAACATCCTTTGCCGTTACGTTACGCCCATCATGAAACTCCACACCCCTGCGAATGTTGAACGTCCATTTTGCTGCATCGGCTGATGCTTCCCAGCTTTCTGCCAACTTGGGTACAAGTGATCCATCCGCCGCCACTTCAGTAAGCCTGTTGGTTACGCCATAGTGCATAGCGGCCAGCATACCGTTTGCAACATTGGCGGGATCAAGCGAGTCGCCAATGCCGCCGTGCCCCATCCCAAACCGCATATGCCCACCCCGACGGGGTGTGGAAGCCAGCGATGTTCCGCCAAACGATGCGGCCATAACCGCTGCGCCGCCAAGCATTGACGACTGCTGAACGAACGCCCTGCGTGTCATGCGACGGTGCCGAAACTCTGACTTTAAAAAATTGACATCGGACATTTTGTTTCCCCTTGGCTGTCTGAGTTGAGTTGTGTGAGTTGAGTTTGCGTGAGTTGAACCATTACCTGAATTCAGGACGCCAACACCGGTTGCCGTCTGCCTGTCGTTATTGAGATATAAAACACAATATTAAACGTACGTCCAATAAAAATTAAACGTACGTTCAATTTTTATTTGCATGCGAAATGGTTTTGTGAGAGTTTCTTCGCGGAATTCAACTGTGTGAACCAATGCAGATTTTTGCAGATATCCACGAGGAGCGACGACAATGAAGACAACAGCGAGTGCCGAAACCGTCATTAACCTGAAACAATACCCGATCCACGATCACGAGGACCCGCGCCGTGCCAGTCTGGTCGCCCGGTGCAGGGCGGAACTGGACGCCAATCTGTATTGTGTTATTCCGGATTTCGTAACGCCCGCCGCGTTGGTGACGATGACCGAAGAAGCATCGCGTCTTCGACCCGTGGCGCATGACAACAATTCCCGCAGGAACTGCTATCTGCAACGGCAGAAAGACCCGTCACTGCCAGAAGACCATCCGCGTAACCTGCTGGCGGACGCCAGCACCAGAATGATCGCCTATGACCGGATACCCGCCAACTCGCCATTGAAAACCTTCTATCACTGGGATGCCGTCCGGGAACTGATCGCCGAGATCGTTGGTGATACGGCGCTGTACGACAATGAAGACCCCTACCAACCGGCCAACTATGTTTGTTATGAGGAAGGCGACCAGTCATCCTGGCACTACGATTCCGTGAATGCGTTTACCATGACGTTGATGATTCAGGCGTCTGAGTCCGGGGGTGAATTCCAGATGTCGCCCAGCACACGAACCGATGACGATCAGAATTATGATCACGTCAGGCAGGTCCTGACCGGCGAACGCAATGATACAATTGTATCCGTCGGGCGCGAGCCGGGTGCGCTCTGCATTTTCCGCGGATGCAATTCCCTGCACCGCGTTTCACCGGTACAGGGCAAAACCATGCGTATCATGGGTGTGTTCGTCTACGAGACAGAACCGGGTGTACTCGGGGATGCCGAGGTCAACGAAACCATCTACGGCGCCCGGGTCGCGGCTGCGTAACACCAGCGAAACCACCGAGAGAAATTTCCGGGGTTGAATAAGCGGCAGACAATCCCCATATCGACCTTATGCATTTTACGGTAACCTTACAATGTACCCGGAATCATCGCTCATGTACGCGTTGAGCGATTTCCGCGACAGTCAGGGCCAACCAGAACCCTGCTGCGACGGCCTCTGCTTTGGTCTCAATCACAGACGCCTGGGTGAATGGCGGCAAACGCACGAATCGGATAAACGCAGCATCGTGGCTCAACAGCTAATCAACTCCCCTGGGACCAGACACCTCGTTGTATGGAGGATGCATGCCGTCCACTAGCCAGGTCCATTCAATCATCGACCGTTTGAGTGAAGAGTTCAGGGATGATTGCCTTCACATGTTAGAGGATTGTTATACGGCCATACGCGGCATAGGTGAGGCAGGAACCGGGTGGAAAAACCACCTTATGGAGCTGCAGCGACAAATACACAGTATCAAAGGACGCGGTGGCACCTTCGGTTTTCCAGCAATAAGTCTGATCACTCATTTGATGGAAGACTTTATGGAGAGCCAGGACGAACTGACCAATCATACCTACGCGCTGGATGCGTTCCTGTATCAGATTCGCGAAATTGCCATTGACGGGCGCAATCCCGAAGATAACGAGCTTCAGGACATACTGCGAGGCCTGCCAAAGGCGGTTAGTCACGAACCCCGAATGGTTGTGGAGCGTCCCTCTCGCGAGGTCAGTGTCATGCTCGCCATGCCCAAAAACGTACAGCGAAAAATCATCGGCAGAGAACTGCTTTCCTGCGGCTTTGGCCTGTCTTTTAACGCCGACGGCATTGCCGCCTTAAAATTGGCGCTGATGACAAAACCGGACATCATTTTTTCCAGCTTTGTGCTCAGTGACATGAGCGGGGTTGACCTTATCTGCGCGGCACACGGCATCAAGGCACTCAAAAACATCCGTTACATATTGATGACGACCGATGTGGAAAAAAACCCGGATTTGAGTGAACTGCCGGCTGGAACTCTGGTACTCAAAAAAGGCACCGAGTTCGCAGCCCCGCTCACAGAAGCCCTCATGGACTGGGGCTTTTTCGGAGACAGCAAGGCCAAGGGCTGAACCTGTAGTCTTTTGGTACCGCGAAGGCCCGCGTTGGGCGAATGCATCTACATTCGGGAGCGTAGCGGACATTTGTGGGTTCCGGTTTCTGGATACTTGATCTCGTGTTCTAGTTGTTTCTTGCTGCCGGGACGACCAATGCACGCGAGTATCGCGGCGTCCGCTTCCGGTTATTTTCGCAACCATCTCAGCCAGGAGATGCGTTTCCGTTCTCCATCAGCAAGTATATATAAGTATCGAGGGTAAATGAGGAGCCATATTGGGTTTAGCGAAATTGAGTCGGCATTATGGATAAATCGACGGGCCTCTTGACAAATTACCTATTTAGGATTATAAACATATTTGTGTTATTTGACATTGTGAATATGCATTGCCTGACAGGTGTTACCCGGCAGAATCTTTGTGTGATTCGAGAGGGGCCACCGTGTGACCCGAGAAAGAAGACCTGTTGCCGGGGTTTGGTGGGCCACTATTGTGGTGGTTGTGCTATCTGTCTGGCAGCTTGAAGATGAGATTTTATTGGGCCCGATTGTCCTGTGTCCGACATTGCCGGATAATGGTGATCTTCGCGGATCAGTATAAAACGTGCTCGGATGTGTGCCGATGTGAACACGAATTTTGGCCTCTCATTGCCGCTAACTTACTGATGTATAATGATTATTGCGAAATGCAGGCATCGAAGGGGTGAAACGTGTAACCAAACGTCGGCGAATGTCTACATTCGGGCCAATTGGTCAATGATTTCAACGATCCCATGTGTGCATGCCGGGAAATGGCGTGACTGTTCGATTTCCGCCAGCACCCCAGTAAGCCCGCACCCCAGTAAGCCCGCACCGGCACGGTGCTAGAGAATAATGCCCGGGCAGTGTATGGCGTTGGTGCTGAGATCGGCGGTGATGAAGTTGAAGGCGTCGTCCAGATCGTCGGTCCTGTGGAACAGGTCCAGGTCCTCCGGGCTGATGGTGCCCGCCTCCACCATAGCCTCGAAATTGAGCACACTGTTCCAGTAGTCCATGCCATAGAGCACGATGGAGATTTTCTGGGTGAGCTTGCCGGTCTGGTTCAGGGTCATGACGTCGAACAGTTCGTCCATGGTGCCGAAGCCGCCGGGGAACACCACGATGGCTTTTGCCAGACTGACAAACCAGAATTTGCGCATGAAAAAGTAATGGAACTGGAATGCCAGTTCGGGCGTGATGTACGGGTTCTCCGTCTGCTCAAACGGCAACTGGATGTTGAGGCCGATGTTGGCTCCGCCCGCCTCCGCCGCACCACGATTGGCGGCCTCCATAATACCCGGGCCACCGCCCGAACAGACGACAAAACGGTTCCCGTGGCAGTCCAGACTGATCCCCCATTCGGTAATGCGTCGGGACAGTTCCCGCGCCGCCTCGTAATAGCGGGCGTTGTTCAGGTCGCGCTGTGCAACCGACAGATCGCCGTCCCCAGCGCCTGACGCCTCGGCTTCGGCCAGTCTGGCCTCTGCATCAGCAAGGCTGATCATGCGGGCAGAGCCGAACATGACCACCGTGTCGCTGATGCCTTGCGCCTCGAACCGGGCCAGCGGTTCCAGATACTCGGCGAGGATTCTGACCGCGCGGCCATCGTGGCCCTCCAGAAAGGCTGCGTCCTTATACGCGACGGGCCTTTCCATCCCTGTATCCGTTTCGCTCATATCCCTATCCTTCTCTCTCTGGCAGTGCCGGTCCCGTGTGGGCGGTGCCCTCGCGGCGGGCGATATAGATACCGGCCAGCGCGATAATGGCGGCACCGATCCATACCGTGGCGTCCGGGTTCTCGCTCCATAACAACCAGCCAAATATGGCACCCCAGATCAGCGAAGTGTAGTCGAAGGATGCGGCCACCGCAGCCGCCACGTTACGATAGGCGATAATCAGCAGAAACGAGGCGCAGCCCTCAATAATACCGAAGCCCGAAAACAGCGCCAGATGGGTGAGTGTGGGTGTCTGCCACGCCAGCAGCAGGAATGGCGCGCTGATCAGTCCCGCACCGATGGTGGTATAGGTAAACATGGCCACGTTGGTTTCCGTGGCCGACATGCGCCGGGTCGTGATCATGGCCAGCGCATACACAAAAGCCGAGGCAATAACCACCATGGCCTCGGGCCGGAAGGCCTCGGTACCCGGTCGGATCACCACCAGCGCACCGACAAAACCGATGCCCACGGCGGACCAGCGGCGCACCCCCACCCGCTCGCCCAATACCGGCACCGACAACGCCGTGGTAAACAGGGGCGCGGTGAAGGAAATAGCCATGGCCTCGGCCAGCGGCATCAGCGTGACGCCCCAGAAAAACAGCACGATGCTGCCAAACCCCAGCAGGGCGCGAAACATGTGGGCACCGGGGCGTGTCGTATGCAGGGCCCCAAAGCCGCTGCGATACAGAAAAAAGGCCATGGGCAGCAGGCCAAACAGATAGCGCATGAACACCACCTGCGTCGCCATGTACCCCTGAGTGCCGAACCACTTGGCCGAGGCATCAGCCACACTGCCCAGAAACACCGCGCATACGATGGCGGCAATGCCGAGGCCCACGTGTTCGGTGGTCTGTGCCGGGCTGGAACTAGCCATGGTCTGCGGGTATGGCGTAACCGCCATGGTCTGAAGTTATGGCGTAACCGCCATGGGCGAGCGATTGTTTCATCCAGTCCCAGCCGTCGCGGAAGGCCGTCATCTCGTCCACCAGCGCCGCCGCGGGTGGCAGATCATCGCCCCACAGATACGGCGTCTTGGCATCGATTTCGAAACAGGGTGTATGGGGGAGTTGGGACGGATCACACAGCAGCGGTGCCCTATAGGACCACACGTTCTCGAAACAGAACCGCCGCAGCCCGCCGTCATACAGTCGGTCCGTCAGGTCCATGATCGGCAGACGTCCCTGCCCCATAGTCACACCCTGAACCCAAGTCTCACCGCCGTGTTCAATCATCACGTGATCCTTCACATGCACCACCGCCACATGGGGCAGCATGGAGTCCAGCGCCGCATGGGGATCCTCGCCCACCATCTGGGCATTGCCGTAGTCATACAGCAGGCGGATGGCCGGGTGGTCCACGGTTTCGACGATCCCGGCCATCTGCGGGCCTGT
Source organism: Rhodospirillales bacterium (assembly GCA_021775325.1). Lineage (GTDB taxonomy): Bacteria > Pseudomonadota > Alphaproteobacteria > Rhodospirillales > Casp-alpha2 > JABJGO01. Next base: position 29,846 of record JAJFID010000078.1, on the reverse strand, counting down.
AAAATCCTCGTGATTTTCCAGCACCACGATGACACCGGACTGTTCAGCCAGTTGCGCCACGGTTTGCAGGTCGTGGATGGTCTGTGCGATCAGATCAGGTCTGTCCACAGGGTAGCGGGTGTAGGTACGCAGCCGGTCCGCACCGATGGCGTGGGCAACCCGGATCATCTGTTCCATGTGCCCGGGCCGGGTGTCGCTGGTATCCAGTTCGCACACCAGACCGTGGTCGCGGACAGCATCGCGGACACGGGCGAAATGGGCCGCGCTGGTGCCGCCCAGATCACGATACCCCGGCCCGTTGGCCGAGATATTGACGCCGGTAAAACCCTCGTCTGCGGCCAGTGTGATAAAGCTGAAGACGTCGAAGTCATCCCGGTAGCGGAACTGGTAGCGCAGGGAAAATGAATGGATGTGCATGCCGACGGATTTCACGGCAGCAGGTCCTCCAGCAGTGTCAGTTCCAGTTCCAGCGCCTGATCATACCGTCGGCTGCTGTCCGCATCGCTGTCCTGCAGTGACCGGGTCCGGGCCAGGAAGTAACCCGCCAGACGGAAATGATAGAACCGGCGCAGGGCGTGGAAACGGTCGATTACGATGGCATCATCGTAGGCGTCCAGCAGGTCCGTAATCTGCACTTCGGTCAGTGCCGGACACCCGTACAGGGTCTGGATACCGGGTGAGGTGAAACAGGCCAGATCCTCCACCGGATCGCCCATGCCGGGGCACTGCCAGTCGATCAGGACCGGGCCTTGCTCAGTGACGATCACATTGCCAGGCCCGCAGTCCGTATGGATCATGTGACGCTGTTCCAGTCCGGGATGGGGCACGGCCTGCGGACGGAGAGTTTCGAGTTTCAGCCATGTGGCATCGCCTGAATCCACGCTGGCCATGATCTCGTTGCTTTGGGCGAGGATATCGGATGGTTCAATATTCAGGTCCCGATAGGTGCCCGTGACAGGTGCGTCATGCAGGGACCGTAACAGCCGCCCCATGCTGGCTGTATCGTCACGCCAGTCGCTGCCGTCCTGAAACTGATAAACCAGCACCGGCCCACCTTCCGCATCCGGGATATAACCCACGAATCCGGGCGCGATGGTGCTGCCATCCAGATCACGCAGGGCCTGTGCTTCGTGATCCGGCAGGTTGGGGAACATGAGGTTCTCATCGCCCAGCACGAACTGTTTGACCACCCAGTTCTTGCCCGGTTGCTGATAGTGCATGACCCGGTTCCAGTACCCACCCTTGAGGTTGTTGGTCTGGGAGCGGATGCCGGAGCGGATCAGACCGGCATCCTTCAGCACAGTCTGCATGGCGTGGGTGTGGCGGAAGAAACTGTCGTTGTACATTCTGGTGTTACTTCCAGCGTGCCGTGGCGTCGTCATCAGACTCCCGGGCCTCGACCCAGGAAGCCCCGTCTTCGCTGGCTTCCAGTTTCCAGAACGGAGCCTTGGTCTTGAGCCAGTCCATGAGAAACTGGCAGGCCTCAAAGGCATCCTGACGGTGAGCCGAGGCCGTGACCACCAGAACAATGCGATCACCCGGCGTCAGCTCGCCATAACGATGCACGATCAGGGACGCAGCCAGATTCCAGCGGGTGTTGGCTTCGGCGTCGATTTGCGCCAGCGCTTTTTCCGTCATGCCCGGATAATGCTCCAGCGTCATGGTGGACACGGCGTCATCGGCCCCGGAACCCCCGGCCATATCGCGCACGGTGCCCATGAACGAGCAGATGCCGCCGATACCGGTGTTGCCCGCCGTCAGCGCGTCAATCTCCTGACCGATATCGAAATCCTCGAGCTGTACCCTGATCATGGATGCCCCCTAACCACCCGTTACCGGCGGGAAAAAGGCCACCTCGTCGCTGTCCGTAACAGGATGATCCAGACTGGCATGTTCCTGGTTGATAGCAACCCGGACCGTATCCGTATTGGCAAAGGCGTCGGCAAATCCATCGCCACGGACGCTCAGCCAGTCCATGAGCTGCGTCGCCGTACCGATACCGTCAGGCAGCGAAATCTCTTCACTGGCGATGCCGGTTTTTTCACGCACCCAGGCAAAATACAGTATCTTCATGCCAATACCTCGCTGAACGGCAGCACGAGGATATCATCACCGGGGCTGACGTGCTCGATATCTTCATCCAGTTCAACCAGACAATCGGCGCCCACCATGGAGGTGAGAATACCCGCTCCGCCGGAATGGTCCTTGAATGCCGTTAACTGACCCGTGGTATCTGTGGCCAGACGGGCACGGACCCATTCGCGGCGGCCTGTTTTTTTCGTGTGCTCGAACCCCGAGACGACGCGGTATCGCGCCGGTTCTGCATCCGATAAACCCGACAGCCAGCAAACCAGTGGGCGGGCGATGACCATGAACGTGACCATGGCCGCCACCGGATTGCCGGGCAGACCCACAAAGGCTGTATCGGCGACCTGGCCCAGGGCGATGGGACGGCCGGGTTTGATGGCCAGTCGCCACATATAGACGGAGCCATGGGCTTCGACGGCAGCTTTGACATGATCCTCTTCACCGGCTGATACACCACCCGATGTGATCAGCAGATCGTGGTCTGTCGCCGCTCCCCGCAACGCATCGGCGATGGTCACAGCATCATCGGGCAGGATACCCAGGTCCGTCACGTCACAGCCAAGCCCCTTGAGCAGGGCTTTCAACGTGGAGCGGTTGGCATCAAAAATACAGCCCTCCGGCGCATCACCGAACGGGTCACGAACCTCGTCCCCGGTTGAGAACACGGCGACACGCAAGGCGGCAAAAACCGGCAATTCATGGGACCCGACGGATGCCGCCAGCCCCAGTTCCTGCGGGCGCAGTTTGGCTCCGGCACGCAGAATAGTATCTCCGGACTTAATGTCCTCGCCGGCAAACCGTCTGTTAGAGCCCCGTTTGAGTCCGGCAGGCAGGATCACAGCATCACCATCCACGGTAACGTCTTCCTCCATGAAGATCGTATCCGGGCCACTGCTTTGCATGTCGTCCGGGCCTGTGGGCATGGGTGCACCGGTAAAAATGCGCAGGGCCTCGCCATGCACGGCTGCTCGCCCGAGAGGATGACCGGCGGCGATACGCCCCGTGTATGGAAGGCGCGTGTCGCTGTCGGGATTCAGATCATCAAAGTAAACGGCATACCCGTCCACAGCGCTGTTGTCACGAGGCGGGACGTTACGTGACGAGATCAGGTCTTCGGCCAGAACCCGACCGTAGCAGTTGTCCAGCTCTACCAGTTCCTGACCAACCACGGTGCCGACGCGCGCGCGCATATCATTCAGCGCATCCGTCAGGGGTGTCAGCTCACCGCCAAAGGCAAAACAATCGTCCTTAAGCTGCGCCATTCCGTATCTCCGGACTCAGGCCAACGTAATCCACGATGAAATCGGCTACCGACTGCACATCGTTCAGGTCGATTACTGGCACGCGATCAATTTCCAGACATTCATCCGACGCGACGGCCACCACCGATGGATCGTTCGTCGCCAACAGAGGTTTGCCCAAAGACGGACGGTGAACCTCGATCTTGGGATGTGGATAGGATTTGAAGCCCTCGATCAAGACCAGATCAACCGGCGTCATGTGCTGCAGTAACTCTTCTATGGACAGTTCCGGTTCGCCATTCAACTCATGCAGCAAAGCCCACCGCGCTGACGAAGTGAGCATGACCTCTTCCGCACCTGCCTGTCGATGATTGTGGGAATCCTTACCCGGACGATCCAGATCAAAACCATGATGGGTATGTTTCATGGTCGACACAGTAATACCGTGCTCAATGATCAAAGGCAGGACCTGGACAACCAACGTGGTTTTGCCGCTGCCGCTCCACCCGGCCAGACCAAAAATTTTCATGCCTGCTCATCCGTGCCAGCTTCATCCGTACCGGTGCTATCATCACCGGAGCGCTGCGTCGGTGCTTCGTCCGTGTCCCTGATGTGTTTTAATCCCACATAGAGGTAATCAAAACCTGTGAACAAGGTCAGTGCCGCAGCCGACCACAATCCGATAACGCCGATCTGCAGGGTGGGCATACCCCAGAAATCCGGCCCGTTGTGTCCGACCAGCAGAAAACCCAGCGCCAGCATCTGGATACCGGTTTTCCATTTGGCCAGATGACTGACCGGCATACCAACACGCAACTCGGCCAGAAACTCACGGAGACCGGACACCAGAATTTCCCGTGCCAGAATAACGCCTGCAGGGATAACCTCGAACCCGCTTATACGATCCGCCGCCAACAAGGCGAACAGCACCCCGGCGACCAGCATCTTGTCGGCTATAGGGTCGAGAAACCGACCCAGTGCCGACTGCATGTGCCAGGCACGTGCCAGATATCCATCAAGGAAATCGGTCACACAGGCATAGGTATAGACACCGAAAGCAAGCCAGCTACCAAGCGGGTCCGGCAAAAAGAACAACCCTACGACAACTGGTGTGGCAATCAACCGGGTGTAGGTCAGAATATTAGGCAGCGCGAGGTACATTTGTGTTCTCGTCAGACAGAATTCCACCACGGATATAGGTCATCCATGGGGATGGAACCAGTCATAAATTTTACCAGCCATGGCTGCACTGATGCCGTCGACAGAGGACAGGTCTTCCCGTCCTGCCGCGGCAACCGCAGATGCAGCACCAAAATGATGCAGAAGCGCCTTCTTGCGTTGACCACCTATACCGGGAATCTCGTCAAGAGCCGATTTTTGCGTGGATTTTCCACGTTTCTTTCTGTGTGTGCCGATGGCAAAACGATGCGCCTCATCCCGCAGCCGCTGAATGAAGTAAAGTACCGGATCACGGGCCTCGAGACTTATCGGTGATTTGTCCGGCAGGAATATTCGCTCCCGCCCGGCGTTCCGGTCCGGCCCTTTGGCCACGCCGGCGACGGCAATGTCCTCAATGCCGAGTTCCTCAAGCACGAGCCGGGCGGCATTCAGTTGACCCAGTCCGCCGTCAATAAGTAACAGGTCCGGCCATTGTCCCAGGGTGCGGTCGGGGTCTTCCTTCATGGCTCGGGAGAACCGTCGCGTTAAGACCTCACGCATCATGGCAAAGTCGTCTCCGGCGCTGTAGGGCTCCTGCGGCTTATCTGACAGGCCGTATGACAACGGGGCACTGACTTGTGTATCGACTGGCACGGTCGGCACCGCACCCTTGATATTGAATTTGCGGTAGGCATTTTTCACGAAGCCTTCAGGGCCAGCCACAATCATGGCACCGACGGCATCCGTACCGGATACGTGGCTATTGTCATAGACTTCAATACGCTCGGGTGCGCCGTCCATCTGCATGACATGCCCGAGACCATCCAGAAGTTTGCGCTGTGTTGCACTTTCGGCCATCCGGCGGGACAAGGCCGCGCGGGCATTGGTTTCGGCATGCATGACCAGCTTGCGTTTGTCACCCCGTGTCGGGACACGTATATGTACCCGCCGCTCAGCCCGAATGCCCAGAGCCTCGGCCACGAGTTCTCTGTTGGGAATCCTTGCGCTCAGTAATAATTGACCAGGCGGCGGCGTCTGGGCATAGAACTGCCCCAGAAAGGCCTCCAACACCACATCTGCGGTCTCATCACGGGCATGTGCCGGGAAATAGGCCCGATTGCCATAATTCCGCCCCCCCCGATAGAAGAAAATCTGAATGCAGTAATTGCCGCTGTCCTGGTAGATGGCAATAACATCCGTCGGCGGCATCCCCGAGAGATTTATATCCTGATGGGCCTGGATACGGGTTAAGGCCTGAATTCGATCCCTGAACTGGGCCGCTTCCTCATATGCCTGTTGGTCACTGGCGGCCTGCATTTTGGTTGCCAGGTCCTGTTGAATCGAGTTACTTCGCCCACTGAGAAATGCCCGCGCCTGATCAACCAGTTCACCGTATGCGTCCTTGCTGACACGATCATCGCAGGGTCCGGAGCAGCGTTTGATCTGATACAGAAGACAGGGCCGTGTGCGGGCTTCAAACACAGCATCGGTACATGTTCGCAACAGAAACACCTTTTGCAGGAACGCCAGCGTTTCATTGACTGCCCATGCAGACGCGAACGGACCAAAGTACTCACCCTTGCGCTTTTGCGCGCCCCGATGTTTCAGGATTTGGGCGAAGTCATGATGACCGGTGACCAATATCTGGGGGAAGGACTTGTCGTCACGTAACAGGATGTTGTAACGCGGCGCATATCGCTTGATCAGATTTGATTCAAGCAACAGCGCTTCCGCCTCTGTATGAGTCGTCACAAACTCCATGGTCGCGGTTTCCGAAACCATGCGGCGAATTCGATTGGACTGGTTTGTCAGGTTTGTATAGCTGGTTACCCGTTTCCTGAGTTGTTTGGCCTTACCGACATACAGCACTTTCCCGGTCGCGCTGACCATTCGGTAAACACCGGGCGAGTTCTGAAGACTGGTCAAATACGAGCGGACGACATCAACACCTGTCGACATATTCAGGTCTTCATTTTTGTCCGCCGGACTATGGTCAAGCGTATCAGTTTTGCTGGATACCTGATTCGGGTCAGACATACGTTCGAATCTGCGTCAACTCGGACCCGACGTCAATGTCAGGGGGGATAGATTTCGCCATATTCAAGAAATATATTTCATGTTTTCTTACAATTGTCTGACAGCCATAAACTATCCACGAGTCGTGTGGATAAAGTTGTGGGGAAAACGGTCTTCAGAAACAGGAATCGTGGTATACCTGAGACTTAGCATTTTTGCCTATTTTTTAGGCAAAAAAATAAGCCCTTGAAATCACACGATTAATCATGAGCTCAGCGACTTACGATCACCATACCCACGTATTCCGGCATCTTTCCCTCTTGTAGAGACAATAAACCCAAGGTTGGAATTGCCTGTGTAAAACTTACGGTGGCGACGCACACGTCAAATTACAAAAACTGATTTCATGCCAAGGAGTTGCAGGGCGTTGCTGATATTTTGGGTCGCCTAGATAGCCGTATTCAAACGCTCAATTTCAACGCCGACGCTGGCCGCGTCACGCAGAATATCCAGCTTCTCGATACGGACCCGAACAGAGAAAACGCGGCTATTGGCCAGACACATGGCAGCCAGTTCCTCGGCGAGAGTCTCAACCAGATTTATATGACCCTGGCCAATCAGATCTTTGGCACCATTGGCAATCTTTTCATAACACACCACATTTCGATGTTCGTCATCCACGGGTGACAGGGATTCATGGACAGCCAGATCCAGGTTGAGGCGAACAGGCTGAGGCGCTTCCTTTTCAAAATCATATATTCCAATAGAACATGGAACAATCAGGTCACGGATGAACACATGATACAGACCCCGACTGGCGTCAGCGAGGCGGAGTGGTTCAATCGGGCTTGTCGATTTTTCTGTTGTCACGGGATTACTCATCCAATCAACGGTGCAGGAAACCAGAGACGACCCGCATCGATTTTATTCTCACGCATCAGGCCCTGGTTCGTCGTCGCCAATTTGCTGCCATCCGAGATGCTGGCCACTATCAAGCGCAATCATTTGCCCGGTCATGGACTCGGCACCAAGAATAAAACGGACCGCATCGCATATCTCGTTGACACCGACCTTGCGCTGCAACAACACAGAAGACCACTCTTTTTCGAATCCCTCCTGATTCTGGACTGTACTCTTAAGGGTTGGTCCAGGTCCAATGGCATTTACTCTGACTTGCGGCGCAAGGCCTTGTGCAAGTGTTCGTGTCAGTGCCCAGAGGCCAGACTTGCTCAGAGTATATGACGTGAACTGGGGGGTCAGATTCCATACACGCTGATCAATGATGTTAATGACATTGCCGCTGCAATTATCCGGCAACTGGGCAACAAATTTCTGGGTCAGAACGAACGGCGCATGCAAATTGATTTGCATGTGGCGATTCCAGCTTTCGCGCGTGGCTGTTGTCGGCGTGTCGTGTTCGAATACAGAGGCATTATTGATCAGACAGCTTACCGGCCCAAGCTTCTCGCCCGCTTTTGCCAGCAAGCCATCCACGTGATCCTCCTGCTCCAGGTCGGCCTGTACCGTCGTTGCATGACCGCCCTTGTCGCAAATCTCGGCGCACAGGGCCTCCGCCTCATTCCTGGATGTATTGTAGTGAACCCCCACCTGCCAGTTATGCGCGGCCAAATCCACAGCGATAGCACGACCAATGCGCCGCGCCGCGCCCGTGATCAACGCAGTTCCCTGAAACTTATTTTCCGTCATGATGCGGGGTTAACTCAAAAAGCTGCCAACGCCTGTTCCACGCCAATTGCCTGCATTGCAATGTAACCGACATACAGGGCGAGGAATAGAGTGGCTGCGGGGCGGCTAAGGCGCCATCCCCAGATTAATATTGGGAGCATAATAGCCGTCGCCCCCAACATGACCCACAAATCGAAGGTCATGATCTGGTTGGACACCGGCAGTGGCGTAACCATGGCAACCACGCCGCCGATACCCAGAATATTAAACATGTTGGAACCGACGACATTACCAATCGCAACATCTGCATGACCACGCAGCGCAGCAACGACAGACGCAGCCAGTTCAGGTAGCGACGTACCCAGTGCAACCAGCGTTAAACCAATGACTTCCTCTGACACGCCAAAATTACGGGCGATGTCCACACCGCCCTCGACCAGCAGGTCAGCGCCATAAATAATGCCGGCCATACCGCCCAACAGAGCCGCCCAGACGATGAACATGTTGTCCGGCAGGTCGCCAACTTCTTCGACTTCCTCCACATGAAGCTCCGCGTCAGCGCCACCTTCCATGTTTTCACGCTTATAGGATAGATACAAAAAGATGGCCAAACCGGCGACGAGCGTAGCGCCACTCATGGGGCCAATTTCCCCCTGCATACAGAAAAAAGCGAAGAGAATACTGCCGCCGATCAGAACGACAGCGTCACGCAGCAGTGCGCCATGTTTCGAAACGATGGGTGCGATCAGACCGGCAGCACCCAAAATCAACAAAACATTGGCAATATTTGAGCCGACAATATTACCCAGTGCCAGCCCCGGTGCGCCGGCCAGGCCAGCCTGCAAGCCAACGACAAGTTCAGGTGCCGATGTTCCAATCGCCACAATGGTCATCCCGATGACCAGAGGGGAAACACCAAATTTCTTGGCCAGCGCAACGGCGCCACGCACCATGAATTCAGCCGCAACGAGCAACAGAACAAACCCGATCGCGACTTTAAGGTACATCATGGCAGGCCCCTGATATCAATATCGTGGTTATTGTGAACACGTAACGTTTATGTGTGCCATGAAGCCTGATTGTAGGCAAGTAACATGCTGATCTAGAAGCATGTTATGCGAATGCGCGAAACTCGGCAACGACGGTCGCATAGACGTCTCTTTTGAAAGGAACAACGAGGTCGGTAATGTTGTCGAGGGCTTCCCAACGCCAGTCAGAGAACTCGATCTCTGTATGCGCCGTCAAATCAATGTCTGAGTCCTCACCCAGGAAACGAAAAGCGAACCATTTCTGTGCCTGTCCCTTGTATCTACCCCGCCAGCTTCTGAGAGCCTGTTCCGGCAGGTCGTACTTCAACCATTGAGCACTTTGGCCCAACAACGCCGCATTCGTAACAGACGTCTCTTCGGCCAGTTCGCGCCAGGCTGCCTGCAAAGGTGTCTCGCCAGAATCAATCCCACCCTGTGGCATCTGCCATGAACAGGCCCTGTTTTCAGCTCCGGCCCGTTGTCCCAGAAACACCTGGCCCCGGTCATTGAGAAGCATGATGCCCACACATGGCCTGTACTCCGGTCCAAATGGCGAAGACACTGGACCGCTCTGCATCAGGGTTCCACATCAGTCGCTGTAAGCTGTGTTGACACCAGGGCACTGACCGGGACCAACTGTACATTCTTGCCGGGTAATGTCTGGAACCATGTCTTGAGCCGTCCCATTATCGCCGGAGACATGGTCGTTGTGGCTATGGCTTGATTGCGGGTGATGATTGTCGTGTCCAGCTCCTTAAACTTGGCATCAATGGCAGCAAGTGCTGAAACGCTATCCAGTCGCAAATCACTAAATGCCCTTGGCATGCCCAGTTCGCCGGCGAGGGTCGGTATCAATGAGCGATTATTCCAGACACCATCCAGAACCATCAGACCCCGGCTGTTCAGGACATCCAGCATCTCTTTTACGTGACGTTCACTGGTCGTAAACTTGGATCCCATGATGACCTCGAACCCGATGTATCCATGAAAAGACGCCATAATGGTTTCAAGCCGGGTCAGGTTCTCACTACCTGACAACAACGTCTGCAATGCCAATGGTCCCGGATCCTCAATCGGAAAACGGGATGACTCCAGCGGCAGACCCAATACGACCTCATGCCCTGCACGGCGAGAACGAAGCAACCACTGGTCCAGGTCGTCCGCGTACGGGCTGAATGACAGCGTGACAGCGGGCGGCAGTTTGCGGATCGCTGACAGGGTCGCGGCCTGGCTCAAGCCAAGATCGGTTACCAGAATCGCGACCCGGCGCTTATCGGGTTCGACAGCCGATGGGCGGCTGTAAAACTCCCATGGCAAACGTCCATCTACCGCCACCCTTGGCAGGGCGATCCCCTCCTCTTCCCGGGTTTCGAGAAAATCGGGATCCGGCGCGCGCGGCAGGGGATCGGGAGTCGGGTGATCAACGAACGTGTCAAACGCAGCCATGGTCGAGGCCTGAATAACTAATCCTGCCGCTGTAGACCCGCCCGTCGTCAACGAATTCAGGCCGCCGCCAGCAAGCGCGTTCAGGCCGCCCGCACTTTGAACAGAACTGAGGGTCTCCGCACCCGTAGGAATCGCGGACTCGGGAGCCTGGGTCGTTGACGTTTCGCTCTCGGGTGGTTTGTCGTCCGCGCCGAGCAAGTCATTAAGGCCACCACTGCCACCACTAGACGGCGGCGGCAGTGCAATGGCGTTACTGATCTCTTCAGTGTTCTGTTCCGCAACCTCTTCGTCACCACCGCTGATGAACATCCAGCCGCCAATGCCAACCGCAACAAGGATTAGCAGTACACCTGCACCAATGGCGGAGTACAGAACCAGTGGGTTGGAAAACAGGCCGCCACCATCGTCGTCGGCGTCCTCATCTTCATCTTCCCCCTCATCGTAGTCCTGATCATCAGCGCCAAAGTCCGGATCTTCGCCCTCGAACTCCGGGTCGTCCATGTCATCAGGGACCTGTTCCGCGTCCGGAGGCCCGCCACCAGTAACGATCTCATCATTACCAAGAGCATCGTCCATTGCATCAGGGTCTTGATCACCGCCATCGTCCAGCGAGGAACCGCCGAAACCGGGGTCGTCGTCGCCCTCATCAGCCGGGAAGTCATCTGATTCGGTGTCGTCATTTTCCGAATCACCGTCGTCTTCGAAGTCATCAGCCTCGAAATCATCATCATCGTCTTCGTCGGCATCGCCTTTTTTTCGACTGAACAGGTCTTTTAAGCCCATGACATATTGCCCGACAGGTTACGTGAACAAATAACCGGGTGCGGTCCTAACCTCCGTTCTGCATGTTCAAATCGGAAAACAACGCGTAGCCCTGTAACAAATCAAGAGCGCGGGAAAGCTGATAGTCTTCCGGCGTATCATTGTCCGTTGCTACTTGATCCGTTGATTCTGGTGCACTGGTTTCCTCGTCGGCGACAGGTTCCGTCGCCTCCGATGGATTTTCATCTGTGCCGCCGGCATTATCCAGTGCGCCCCGAAGATCAGCCTCCCGCCTGCTCGATCCTGTCGTCAAATTTTCCAGACGCGCCTGCTCCACAATAATATCGGGCTCAATGCCGATCTTCTGAATGTCGCGACCAGACGGCGTATAATAACGCGCCGTGGTCAGGCGCATGGCACCATGCTTGCCCAGCGGGATAATCGTCTGAACCAGCCCCTTGCCAAATGACTGGGTGCCCATAACGATGGCACGACCATGATCCTGAAGCGCGCCAGAGACGATTTCAGATGCAGAGGCGGAACCGCTATTGATCAAAATTACCATCGGCAGGCCGTTTGAGATGTCACCTTCGCGCGCATTAAACCGCTCGGTATCTTCCGGGCGTTTACCGCGCGTTGATACGATCTCACCCTTTTCCAGGAACGCGTCAGATATGTTAATCGCCTGATCCAGCAGACCGCCCGGGTTGTTACGAAGATCGAGCACAATGCCTGTCATCGTGTCGCCCTGCTCGTCCATGAGCTTACTCATAGCTTTTTTCAGCCCCTTATCGGTGTTGCCACTAAATGAAGTGATTCGGATGTAACCGATATCGCCTTCCATCCGGGATCGCACGGATTCGATCTTGATAATGGCGCGGGTGATCGTGACTTCGAACGGGTCTGCATCGATTCGTTGCACCGATAGCGTAATATCTTCACCGACCTTGCCACGCATCCGGTCAACCGCGTCATTCAGGGTCAGGCCCAAAACGGGTTCGCCGTCCAGATGAGTGATAAAATCGCCCGGTTGCAGCCCGGCGCGGAATGCCGGTGTGTCATCTATGGGCGAGACAACCTTGATCAGGCCATTCTCCATGGAAACTTCGATGCCCAGACCGCCAAACTCGCCCTTGGTCTGGACCTGCATCTCCTTAAAGGTGTCTGCATTCATGTAACTGGAGTGCGGATCAAGTGACGCCAGCATACCACCGATCGCAGCCTCAATCAGATCCTTGTCTTCGGGTGCCTCCACGTAATCTGAGCGAATACGCTCCAAAACATCACCAAACAGGTTCAGCAGTTCATAGGTACTGGTCTGCTCAGATGTTTCATCAGCGGCATAAAGTGGCGACACATAGGAGAAAGTCAGGACAAAAGCCAAGACAAGGCCAGCGGTTCCAGGCATTACATTTTTTACATTCATTCCATTTAACCCTGTGTACTGTTGTCCCGGGGCGCAAGCCACGAGATCGGATTTATTGACTGACCTTCACGACGAAGTTCTACATAGAGGACGGCACTCTCGTCAGCCGCTGAATTCATGATCCCGACAGGTTCGCCGATCAGGACCTGTTGACCGATGATACTGTCAATACGTGTCATCCCGGCAAGGAGACTATGGTATCCCTCGCCATGCTCAATGATCAAGAGCTGCCCATATCCACGAAAGTCGCCAACAAACGCGACAGTCCCTTCAAAAGGTGCAACGACCTGCGCGCCGGGCCGGGTTCTAATCTTGAGACCACGTTGAGTCATCCCGTTTTCATTGGTTTCACCGTATCGGGAGATGATCTCTCCAACAACAGGAAACGGCAATTTACCTTTCATGTCACCGATGAAATCGCCGGTCAAAACACCGTTACCGGGCAATGACAGTGCACCAATCTGAACGTCTTCATCCCCCGCCTCGGTGTCAATTGCGTCAGGTTTGCTTGGCGGGGTCACGGAGGCGAGCATGGTTTCGGCTGCCGATAGTGCCCGCGCGGCATTATCCTGCTCAATCCTGGCAATCAGTTCGCGCAGTGTCGACGCTTCGCGTGCCAGTTCGCTTGCCCGCTGTTCGGCCATTCTGCTTTCCGAATCCGTTTGCAGTTTCAACAGCTTTTTCTGTGCCAGCAAGGCACCCAGCATTTGGCCTTTTTCTTCCAGAGCCACAGTCTCCCGCCACAAAGCTTCACGCCGGACTTCAATCTGTTCACGCGCCCGGGCCAGACTTTCCACCTCCCGGCCCAGTTCTGCTGCCCTGCTTTCGATCTCCGGAACCACTGAACGGAGCAACAGGGCACTGCGAACCGTGTCCGTTGGCGATCCCGGTTGTGCGATCATCGCTTCAGGCGGGAACCGCGCCAGCCGCTCCAGCGCCATGAGGACCTTGGCAAACTGCACGCGCCTGGACGCCAGATGGGCAACCTTCTCGCGTTCGGACTGCTCCAGATCGACGAGTTGCGCTTCCAGCGAGGCGATAGAATGTTCATGATCCTGAACGGCTTTGGCGGATGTTACGAGTTTGGCCCTGAGTAATGCCGTTTCGCGGGCAATGTCGGCCACACGCTGTCGAAGATTCTCGGATTGTTCCAGTTCAAGCGCCAGTGCCCGTTCAACTTCGTTCAGACTTTCATCACTGGATTGTTGTGCGTGAGCATAGTTTTGCATTCCCTGCGCCAGCATGAAAACAGCCGTTACGGCAAAAAAGACTCTGTTGATAATCGTCTTACTCCGCTGCCGCATTGCAGACATCGCCATTTTCACTGGCGATGAGTGATTGGCCCGTCATCTCCACGGGTTGTTTCAGTCCCATTAACTGCAACAATGTTGGTGCCACGTCACACAGGCTTCCGGCCCTTAATTCATCAATATTGCGAGAAGCGCCCACAAGGATAACCGGTACCTGATTCAGGGTGTGGGATGTATGCATATCTCCCCCCGCCGCAGCCATGCGTTCGCAATTGCCGTGGTCTGCCGTCACAAGCATGACGCCGCACGCGTCCTGAATTGCCGACTCCAGCCTGCCGAGACAGTCATCCAGCGTCTCAACCGCTGTGATGGCAGCGCTCAGGATGCCCGTATGCCCCACCATGTCACCGTTGGCATAATTGACTACAATGAGATCGTACGTCCCTGCCTCGATAACGCGCACCAGATTTTCCGTGACTTCGGCGGCGGACATTTCCGGTTGCAGGTCATAGGTCGCCACATCGGGTGACGGAATCAGTATCCGGTCCTCTCCGTCAAACACCCTTTCCCTTCCACCGTTCAGAAAAAACGTCACGTGTGCGTATTTTTCTGTTTCGGCAATACGCAACTGACGCAGGCCCGCTTCTGACACGACCTGTCCCAGGATATTGTGTGGCCTGTCGGCCGGAAACAGCGTCGAGAGGAATTGACTGAGGTCCGTCGAGTATTCCACCATGCCCACACGTGCGGCAAAATTGATGACACGATTGCGGGCAAAGCCGTCAAATGCCGGATCAACAAGGGCGCCCAGAATCTGACGCGAGCGATCAGCTCGGAAGTTCGTCATCAGCAGCCCGTCGCCATCCTGCATGCCTGCGTAATCACCCAGCGTGACAGGTTCAAAGAATTCGTCCCGGATACCGGCATCATACGAGGCCTGGATAGCGCTGCATGCGTCAGGCCAAGGAGCCCCCGTACCTTCGACCAGCAGATTGTATGTCTTGGAAACCCGGTTCCACCGGCTGTCCCTGTCCATGGCGAAGTATCGCCCGCACAGGCTCACCAGACGCGCGTGCGGCATCTCAGCGAGCGCTTCTTCCACCTGCGCCACATAGTCAATGGCGCTCCGCGGCGGTGCATCGCGGCCGTCGAGAAATCCGTGCACGGCGACCGGAACACCAGCTTCAGACACAATACGGGCCAGCGCCAGCATATGGGCCTGGTGGGCATGCACACCGCCAGGTGACATCAGGCCCATGATATGGCAGGTGCCGCCGCTGTCCTTCAGACCGGCGAGCATGTTTGTCAGTGTTGGCAACGCCGCGAGACTGCCGTCGGCAATGCTCGAATCAATACGGGGCAGATCCTGCAAGACCACGCGACCCGCGCCCAGATTCATGTGACCGACTTCGGAATTGCCCATCTGACCAGTGGGCAATCCAACGTAATCTTCCGACGCTTCCAGTCGACCCGCCGGATAACTTGTCAGCAGCCGGTCCCACACCGGCGTGTGCCCGAGCGCAATGGCATTATTATCAGTTTCGTCCCTCAGACCCCATCCATCAAGGATGCATAACACGACCGGTCCGGTCCGTTTTTCGGCAGAATTCATGATTTGCTCAACGTCAGTCGATTCGGACCATGACTATATGAAAATTCCAGCGGTTTGACGAGCGCAAGCACGCTTTCACAGGGCAAATACTATCAATTTATTGTCATGGGGCACAGCGGTACCCGAATTAACCAGCCGGACAAACCCGGGTGCCGATCAATCCATTGAGGATACCGACAAAACGGATACTATGCAGTATCGACTTTAGAACTGAATCCGTTACAGGAGTTCTCTATGCGTTTGCTGGTCTTCCAACATATTGAATGCGAACACCCCGGTATGCTGCGTACATACCTGAGCGAAGACGGCGTCTCGTGGGACGCTGTTGAACTGGACGCTGGTGAGGCGATTCCCCCGCTGGAGGATTACGACGCCCTGTGGGTCATGGGCGGCCCCATGGATGTGTGGGACACAGACGACAATCCGTGGCTGGTGGCGGAAAAGGAAGCCATTCATCGCTGGGTCAGGGTACTGGAAAAACCTTATCTGGGCCTGTGTCTGGGGCATCAGCTCCTGGCCGACGCACTTGGCGGAGCGTGTGGTCCGCAAAACCCGCCGGAAATCGGTATCCTGGATGTCCAGTTGACGCAGGCTGGCGAGGCCGACGCCATTTTTGTCGACATGCCCAGGCATCAGCGTTGCCTGCAATGGCATTCGGTGTGTGTAACCGAAGACCCCGCCGATACGACGGTGCTGGCATCGTCCGACTTATGCCGCAATCAGGCCATGCGCGTGGGTAAAAATGCCTGGTCCATGCAGTATCATGTGGAACTGGAAAGCGACACGGTGCGGAACTGGGGCGATATCGAAGCCTACAGAACCGCCCTCGAAAAGTCCCTCGGTCCCGGCTCTCTGGAGGCACTGGACACCCAGGCCACAGAAGGCATGGCCGACTTCAACGCCAACGCCCGGCAGTTGTACCGTAACTTTATGGATGCTGTGAGATAACTGTCTGCAACAACGTGCGCAGACATTGACCGGGACGACTTTGATTGAATTTGTTCAGGCGTCACGTCATTCTGTATTCGGAGCGCCAGAGTTAGCCGCAGGTATCGACACATAAATTCAGCCACAGGTTCATGGCATGCGAAAAATTGACGTCACCCCGGGTGTTAAGTGGGTCGAAATTGAGGAGGCCAATCTTCGGATTCTATGCGGCTGTCCGGCTGACATTGTAAAACACCTGATGCGTCGCGGTCTTATTGTCGAGACTGAAATAGATGGCACGACGTGCGAGACCGGCCCCAATGCGATCCTGATATCCGATCTCATGCTCCAGTCCGGCGCATTTGCCAATCTTGCTGAATTTCCTGTTTTGCAGATGTTGTACCGACAAGGGCTCATTCTCCCCAACCACCCCAACAACACCGGCGAAAAGCCCATACTTATCGGTCTGCCTCAACGCCTGGAGGCACAACTTAATTACATTTATCGCGGCAATTACGGATTGACCTCGGTGGATGAATTGATGGCCGCAGGCCTAAGCCAAGAGGCCGCCGCAGAAATGATGCGGATCAAGCTGTTTTTTGCGTTCGGCAAGATCAGCTCGGCCAGTGAACTCATGACCTGTGTTCCCGTAAGTGAAGGCCGGACAGAGATCAGAGACGGCGTCTATTATCGGCGACTCGGGTTGAACCGTTATCGGTTTGAATATGGATCAGAGCGCATCGATGTTGATCTTAACCTGCCTGATGCAGATGGTTACGTCTCTCCATACCCGCTCGGGATGTATGATGTATCACGGGGCTATTTTTCTGTGGTTCATTCCGGTGAGGGCGATGGCTGGGACATAGACCGGCCCTGCATGAGTGGGGTCATTTCCTTCCAGGGCAGGCTGTATATGATAGATGCTGGCCCCAACATGGGCGCTATTCTTCAATCGTTAAGCCTTAGTCCGAATGAAATTGAAGGCATATTTCACACCCATTCACACGACGATCATTTTGCCGGATTGACCACGCTGCTTCAAACGGATCACAAGCTCCGATACTTCGCCGTTCCGGCGGTTCGGCACTCAGTTGCCAAAAAACTGGCCGCACTTCTTTCAATAGATGAATCCGAGTTTGCAGCCATTTTTGACATCGTCGATCTCGAACCGGAAACCTGGAATGACGTAGACGGACTGGAGGTCAAACCGATGATGTCGCCACACCCCGTGGAGACGTCAGTGTTCCAGTTTCGCGCCCTCGGGCCAAAAGGATACAAAACCTACTATCACCTGGCTGACATCGCGGCAGACAAGGTACTTAAGAACATGGTCACAGATGATCCGAACGAGCCTGGCTTGTCCCCTGAACTGTTTCAAAAAGTCAGGAGCAATTACCAGGAATTTTCGGACCTCAAGAAGATCGATGTCGGCGGCGGCCTGATTCACGGCGACAGTCATGATTTTGCAGATGACAAGTCGGAAAAGATCATCCTGGCCCATATCGCCAGACCATTGACCACGGCTGAGAAGCAGATCGGTTCCGGTGCAGATTTTGGAACTGTTGATGTTCTGATTCCATCATCGCAGGAGTATTTGCGTCGGCACGCATTCCTGCACATCCGTGAGTTTTTTTCGGAGCTGCCAATCGGACGTCTGGAGATATTGCTCAATAACGAGGTTCGAACCTGCAATCCGCACGAAATTCTGGTAAGGCAGGGTGAGCCCATAGAAGAGTTGCTGCTGATACTATCGGGAAACGCCGAGTCGATAATTGCGGAAACTGGCGAAACCTATCGACTGGGTGCCGGTGATCTTCTGAGCGAGTTGCCATTGTTACGAGGATCGTCCGCGATCACGACCTATCGGGCCACGAGTTTTCTGACAGCACTTGTCATTCCTGCGGATCTGTATCTGACATTTGTCGACAATTTCACGCAGCGACAGGGTGTGATTGATCTGGCTGAGAAACGAGCCTGGTTACGGCGCACGCCGTTGTTTCATCAGGGACTATGCTCCAAAATCCTGAACCGTATTGCGAGCGGCATGGTCGCAGCAGAGATTGATGACGGCGAAATTATTGTGAATGAAGACAACCGATCAGTGCTGAGACTGATTGATGACGGCATTCTAAAACGCTTCGTGGACGACTATGTGGTCGAAACACTAAGCGGTGGTGATTTCTTCAACGAGGGTCGAAGTCTGTTTGATCTGGAGCCAAAATCCCACCTGCATTCAATCGGCCCGAGCAAACTTTGGGATGTATCAACGTCGGTCATTTCTGACATTCCAATTGTTCGTTGGCGAATTCTGGAAACACATAGCCGACGATTGCAATTGATACGCGACATAACGCATGCCGATACGTTGGCAATCGCTGAGGTTGGCTGATCGTCACACGCCGGGCAGGGTTTTGGATTCAGACACCGGTTTGACGCTTTGGCGTTTCAGACTTGTTTCGCGGTGGATCACGAACAGACCGCTGGCCACCACAATGAAGGCACCAATCCAGGTGCTGAAATTCGGAACCTCGCCCCACAACGCGTATCCGGCGATAGCAGCGAACACCAGCGAGGTGTATTCAAACGGCGTCAGCAGACTGGCTTCACCAAAGCGGAAACTGGAGGTCAGCGCATACTGCTGAACCATGGCGACGCAACCCAGAAGGGCCAACAGACCAAGGTCCGCCAATCCCGGCATGACCCAGCCAAACAACAGACAAGCGCTGACCCATACCACTGTCCCCGTTCCATTGTAGATAACCGCGATGTGCTCGACCGGCTCCGTTGCACCCAACCGGCGCAGGGCAATGGATACGATGGCCCCGAAAAAAGCGGAACCGATGCCCGCGAGCATACCAAGACCAAAGGTTGACGTGGTTGGCTGAACAATGACGGCCATGCCAATAAACCCGGCGACCACAGCACCGGTACGTTGCCAGCCGATCTTTTCACCCAGAAACGGCACCGCCATGATGGTCACGAATATTGGCGCGGAGTACGCCAGAATTGTGGCTTCGGCGATGGGAATGACGGACAGCGCATAGAAAAACATGCCGATGGAACACACGCCGGAAACCGAGCGAATGATGTGCACGCCTGGATGACGGGTCTGTAACAGAGGCGGCCCCGAGGACAGCATGAGCACAACGGCAAATGGCAACAGTGCCAGCGCGAACCGGAACAGCAATATCTGTTGCAAGGGATACGTGGTGCTCAGTTCCTTGACCAGTGAACTGATCACGACCATGAGCAACAGGTTGGTGAGGTAAAGCGTCAACCCCAGCATGGGCCTGTCCTGGCGACGGGATGCGGGTTGAGGCGTCATATATTCAGTCCCGATGGTAAGGATGGCCCGCGAGGATACACTGGGCCCGGTAGAGTTGCTCGACCACCAGCCCACGAACCAGCATGTGCGGCCACGTCATACGCCCCAGTGACAGTACCGTGTCGGCACGTTTCAGCAGGCCCGCATCCACCCCGTCCGCGCCACCAATGACCAGAGCCACCGTGCCCCGGCCTTCATCACGCCAATCGGCCAGCAGTCGCGAAAATCCGCGGCTGTCCGTTTCCTTGCCCTTTTCATCGAACACCACAACGGCAGCGCCCGCCGGTATTTTTGCCGACAGTAACTCCGCTTCCTGCGTGCGCAGTTCGAGGCTCGGGAGTTTACGTTTCTCCACCACCTCAACAACCTCAAACGGCCACGACAACCGTTTGGCATAATGTTCAAAAAGTGCCTTCTCCGGGCCCGCCTTGATGCGGCCTACGGCACATAACAGGATTTGCATACCAGTCGTCCGTTCAGACAATTCTGATCAGGTGTTACCGTTCAGGTGTTACCGTTCAGGTGCTACCGTTCAGATCGCACACGATCAGGCGGAGCCAACCACGGCGTCGGCTGATACCGGCTCGTCCATGACGGGTACGTCCCAGATTTTCTCCAGGTTATAGAAATCCCTGACTTCGGGGCGGAACAGATGGACAATAATATCGCCCACATCCACCAGCACCCAGTCGCATTGGGACGCGCCCTCAACGGCGATGCCCGCGTGGCCTGCTGCTTTCAGATTTTCCTGAAGATGATTTGTCATGGCACCCACCTGGCGCTGTGACGTTCCACTGGCAAGGACCATGAAGTCACCCATGGAGGTCTTGCCCTTGAGATCAATAACGACAATATCCGTCGCCTTGTCGTCATCGAGCGTTTTACACACCAGATCCAATGTCTTGGAAATTGCTGGTGTCTTCTTTTTAGTCTTTATGGCCGTCTCCTTTTTTACTTATGGCGAGCCTGCACGAGGCTCTGATAACAGGCGCTTACTCTGCTTCGCGCCCGGCTCTGATCCGCGTTGCCGACTTCGAATTCAAGGGAGTATCGAAGTAAATCCACGCGGGCGGTGACTGCATCGCCAGTTCGGCACCTCGGGATTCACTCATTTGGCTTTCCGCGAAATCCTCTGCCGCCTTGCAAGCCATCACCCCACCAGAATAGGGCGGTCTGGCAAAAACCGCAATGGGAACTGTACTAAATATTGTGGTCCAGGATTCCCAACGATCAATTTGTGCCAGATTATCGGCTCCCATGATCCACACAAGTGGCGTGTCCGGTGATGCGGATTTGAGCGCAACCAGCGTGTCCGCCGAATACCGGGTACCCAGCTTCGTCTCGATGTCACTGACAATTATGGCCGGGTCTGCGGATGCCACGCGAATGGCTCCCGCCATACGTTCAGAGAAAGCCGCCATGCCATCTTCCGATTTAAGCGGATTTTGCGGCGATACCATCCAGACGATGTGATCCACACGCAACCGTTCCCGGGCCAGAGCCGAAATGTGTAAATGCCCCTCGTGCGCAGGATTAAAGGAACCGCCCAGAATGCCCACACTGGCACCGGGCTCAATACCCCAACTATTCGTCACTTGGCTCACGGGCGGATATGACCATCGCCGCGTACCACGTACTTCATGGACGTCAGTTGCTCGACACCGACGGGTCCACGCGCGTGCATCTTGCCGGTGGATATACCGATCTCCGCGCCCATACCAAATTCCGCGCCGTCGGCGAACTGGGTCGAGGCATTGTGCATGACGATCGCCGAGTCCACCTCGTTCAGGAATCGAGCGGCAACGTCGGCATCCTCTGTAATTATAGAGTCCGTATGGTCGGAGCTATGGGCGACAATATGCGCCAGCGCACCGTCGACACCGTCAACCATGGCCACAGAAATGATGGAATCCAGATACTCCGTTCCCCAGTCATCCTGTGTGGCCGCCGACATGCGGGCGTCAATGGCCTGTGCCGCCACATCGCCGCGTATTTCGCAACCGGCTTCTACCAGCCCATCCAGGATTCCCGGCAACTGATCTGATGCGGCACGATCCACCAACAGCGTTTCGGCGGATCCGCAAATGCCGGTCCGGCGCATTTTTGCGTTCAGGACCACGGCGCGTGCTTTGTCCGGATCCGCCGCACCGTCAACATAGACATGGCAGATACCTTCCAGATGTTTGAACAGCGGCACTTTGCTTTCTGCTGTCACACGTTCGATCAGGGATTTACCGCCACGGGGTATAATCACATCCACATAATCCGTCAGGCGCAGCAATTCCCCGACCGCAGAACGGTCCGTTGTCGGCACCCGCTGAATGGCGGTTTCGGGAATCTCGGCGGCACGTAATCCGGCCAGTAGACATTCCATGATTTCTGCAGAAGACCTGAAGCTTTCCGAGCCGCCACGCAGGATCGATGCATTGCCGGCTTTCAGACACAACGCACCGGCATCCGCCGTCACATTGGGGCGGGACTCATAGATTACACCGATCACACCCAGCGGCACGCGCAGGCGTTCAATCTGTAATCCATTGGGCTGTTCCCATGCGGCGATGACATCACCCACAGGATCCGGCAGTCGGGCGATATCCTCCAGACCCCTGGCCATGGCTTCGATGCGGTCATCGCTCAGCAGCAACCGGTCAAGGAAACTGCCTTTGACACCTTTCTGTTCGGCGGCGGCCATGTCGAGAGCGTTAGCCGATTTAATGGTCTCCGCATCAGTGCGCAGAGCAGCAGCCGATACATGCAGTGCCGTGTTCTTGGCTTCAGTCGATGTCTGGGCCAGGACACGACCAGCCGCCTTGGCGTTTTCTCCAAGCCCGCGCATGAGTGCCGGAATGTCCATTTGTTCAATCGCCGTCATATTCTTAATTCCTGTCACGATAGCGCCAAATCATCGCGGTGGATTACCTCGTCGCGGCCACGGTAGCCCAGTAACGCCTCGATTTCACTGGTTTTATGGCCTTTGATCAGGTCGATGTCCGTCGACGCATAAGCCGAAATACCACGCGCCAGTTCCGCGCCGAGGCTGTTCATTACAACAATGGGATCACCGCGCTCAAACGTGCCACTAACCGATGCGATACCGGCGGGCAGCAGACTCTTGCCCGAGGCCAGCGCCTTTTCGGCACCGGCATCGATGGTGATGGAACCCATGGGTTTCAGACTGCCGGCGATCCAATCCTTGCGCGCGGCACGCGGACTTGCTTTGGGCATGAACCATGTGCAACGAGCCCCCTCCTCCAGCAATCGGACCGGGTGGTCAGCATGGCCCTGGCTGATGACCATGCGGCAACCGGCGTTCATGGCGATACGGGCGGCTGCCAGTTTAGTGACCATACCGCCGGTGCCCACATTGGAAACGGCCTTGCCCGCCATTGCGTCGATCTCGGGTGTGATTTCCTCAACCACGGGAATGTGCTTCGCGCCCGTGTTGGATACCGGATCAGCGGAGTACAGCCCGTCAATATCCGATAACAGGATCAGGGCATCAGCCGAGATCATGGCAGCCACGCGGGCCGCCAGCCTGTCGTTGTCGCCAAACCGGATTTCATCCGTCGCCACCGTATCGTTTTCATTGATCAGCGGCACGGCACCGGCTTTCAACAGGGTATGAAGTGTGCTGCGCGCATTGAGGTACCGACGACGGCTCTCGGTATCGTCCAGGGTCAACAGAATCTGGCCCAACGTCACATCGTGTCTGGCGAGGGCTTCCTCGTAGGCGTGGGCCAGTCGCAGCATGCCGGTAGCCGCCGCTGCCTGCAGTTCTTCCAGGCGCAAAAACCCGCCGCTCAGTTTCAGATGCCGACGCCCCACCGCGATTGCGCCCGACGAAACAATAGTTACTTCCTGGCCGCGTGCCCGGCAACGGGCCACATCATCAGCGAAGGCTTTCAACCAGGACTCATGAATTCGTCCGGTTTCGCCATCCACCAGCAGGGACGATCCGATCTTGATGACGATTCGTTTGCAGGCGTTCAGGATATCCGTACTGGTAGCATGAGTACTCACGGCTGGTACTCCACCTGTTCGGAAGATACCTCCTGTGCCTGTTCGCGGGCATCCATGACCTCCTGAAATATGCGGCTGGTGAGTTCCTTCACGCCCGTACCGGCAACGCCGGAAATTACATACACTTCGGACTTTTTTACGCCTGCAAGTTTTGCCAACCTGGCACGCTGTTTTGATACATCTTCATCAGACATGGCGTCACACTTGTTCAGCACAGGCAGCTCCACCTTGTTATCGAGATCGGCCCCGTAGGCTTCCAACTCATGGCGAACTGTCTGATAGGCCTCGGCGATATCCTCGCCTGTACCATCGACCAGATGCAACAAAACACCACACCGCTCAATATGTCCCAGGAACCGCGTGCCAAGGCCGACCCCTTCACTGGCCCCCTCGATCAGGCCTGGAATATCTGCCAGCACCAGTTGATCGTGCCCCTGAGTGACCACGCCCAGATTGGGATGAATGGTGGTAAAGGGGTAATCGGCAATCTTGGGTGTGGCGCGGCTGACCACGGACAGGAAAGTGGATTTTCCGGCATTGGGCAATCCGACCAGACCGGCGTCGGCAATGAGCTTGAGCCGCAGCCAGACCCAGCGTTCTTCGCCTTCCCAGCCCTTTTCAAACTGGCGTGGGGCCTGATTGGTTGAGGACCTGAAACGGGCGTTGCCGCGTCCGCCATCGCCACCACGGGCGATCACCAGCGACTGGCCTACTTCTGTCATGTCGGCGATGAGGGTTTCCTTGTCTTCACCCAGAATCTGGGTGCCTACAGGAACCCTGAGCACCACCGCTGCACCGCTGTGGCCGGTACGGTTCTTGCCCATACCGTGGATTCCGCGTTTGCCCTTGAAGTGCTGCTGATACCGAAAGTCGATGAGCGTGTTCAGGCCATCAACACAGTCGACAATGACATCGCCGCCACGGCCACCATCACCACCGTCGGGACCGCCAAACTCCACGTACTTCTCACGACGAAAAGATACAGCGCCATCACCGCCGGTACCGCTCTTGATATAAACCTTGGCTTCGTCGAGAAATTTCATGGGACGTGGTGCTCAAACCTGTAACAAGCATGAATTGGCCTGTAAAAGCAAAAAGGGGAATGGATGACCATTCCCCTTCGCGTATCAGGCAAATGGCCGGTACGACGTCAGCTTGATGGCTCTACAGAAACGAACGTGCGCCCTGCAGCCTTCTTGTTGAACTTGACGTTACCGTCCACCTTGGCGAACAGGGTATGATCTTTACCGATGCCGACATTGTTGCCGGGATGGAACTTGGTGCCGCGCTGGCGAACAAGAATGTTGCCTGGAACAACCAGCTCACCACCGTATTTCTTTACACCCAGGCGGCGACCGGCTGAGTCGCGACCGTTGCGGGAGCTACCACCTGCTTTTTTATGAGCCATGGAACCTTACTCCTCAGTCTTCTTGGTTGTTTTCTTGGCCGCTGCCTTCTTGGCAGGAGCCTTCTTCTCTGCTGTTTCAGAAGCAGCCTTCTTGGGTGCAGCCTTTTTCTTGGGCGCAGCCTTTTTGGCTTCAGTTGCCGGTTTGTCGTCTGTCTTCTTGGCTTTAACCGCCTTCGGCGCAGCTTTCTTCGCTTTTGCGGGCGCATCGGCAGCAGCTTCCTTGGCCGGTGCGGCCTTGGCTTTTGCGACACCTTTAGGCTTGGTACCCGTCGGGCTTACTTCAACCACACGCAGAACCGTCTGATCCTGACGATGGCCGTTCTTACGGCGATAGTTCTGGCGACGTTTCTTCTTGAAGACGATGATCTTGTCGGCCCGGCCCTGCTCAACCACTTCGGCGAACACCGCAGCCTTCTCAATACGTGGCGTGCCAACAGTAGGGGCCTCGCCTTCTTTACCAATCATCAGGACTTCATCAAGCGAGATAACATCGCCTGCCTCGCCTGCGATTTTTTCCACAATGACGATATCGTCCTTGGCTACCCGGTACTGTTTTCCGCCGGTTTTTACGACTGCGAACATCTTCGCCCCAACAACTCAGAAATTATGCAACAATAAGGGCACCGACACGTATGGACGGTCCCCGTGAATGGAGGCGCACTATACCCATTGGCGATTGCTTGTCAACGCAATAAACCCCGCCATTTCCACAGGTTTTCGTAGCGAAATTCAACCCATGTAAACTGCACAGTCCCGGTGTTTTTAATGACCGGGACACCAGCCTGTTTCCGGCACCATAAATTTTGTTTTTTTACCTGCATGTTGGTGCCAGACCCCTTATGTTGAGGCAGGATTCGCCAGCCCCACGACAATCATCCCTGAACGAGCCATTTTGCCATGCCGGAAAATTCAATTGAGGACATGTTTTCTGCCGCACTGGACCATCATCACGCTGGTCGTTTGCAGGACGCGGAACGGCTGTACCAGGCGGTGCTGGACCAGAACCCCAATCACCCCTCGGCCCTTCACTACAAGGGGGTCATCGCATTGCAGACCGGCGATTACCAACGCGCCGCGCAATTCATCAGCCAGGCGCTGGTGATCGAACCTGACGATGTGGGTGCACTGGTCAATCTGGCGACCGCCCAGACCAGACTGAATAATGCCGAAGGTGCGCTGGAGACCTATCACCGGGCGCGCGACCTCAATCCGGAAATGCCGGAGGTCCACTATAATCTGGGCATTCTGTATCAGGACGAAGCCCGTTATGCCGACGCCACCGACAGCTACCGTCAGGCGATTGCGTTGCGACCAAACTATGTAGAGGCCCACTACAATCTGGGCGTCGTGCTGCAGGCCCGCCATCAATACGACGAGGCCGCCGGCTGTTACGAGGAAACCCTGCAACTGGATGCCCGTCATACGCCAGCCCTGACCAATCTGGGCTGTGTCCGGCACATCCTTGGCAACCTGGACGAAGCGGCCCGGCTGCACAATCAGGCCCTTGCTCTGGATCCCGGGTTCTGTGAAGCACGGTCCAATCTGGGGCGGGTGTTGCAGGCACAGGGGCAGCTTGATGAAGCGGAACACGCCTGGCGCGAGGCCCTGCGCAATGATCCTGAACACGCTCAGTCACACGTCAACCTGGCCATGTTGCTGCTGCTGACAGGTCAGTTTGATGAAGGATGGCAGGAATACGGCTGGCGCTGGAAAGTGGATGTTCTGGCGAACCACGGATGGGCAACATGCCCCGCCCCCGAGTGGTCCGGTGAGCCGCTTGACGGCAAAAATCTGCTGATCGTGGGCGAACAGGGCATTGGCGAGCAGATCATGTTCTCGACCCTGATACCCCGGATACTGGAACAGAATGCCCGGGTCACGTTTGCCTGCGACACGCGGCTTGTGCCGTTGTACACGCGATCCCTGCCCGGGGTTCAGGTCTGCGCGCTGACCGATCAGGCTGTAGCGGGCGATACGCCGTTCGATTTCAAAGTGACTGCCGGAACCCTGCCCCGGTATTTCTGGTCAGCGGCACAAACGCCACCCGTCAGAAGCCCGTTGTTGCAGGCTGATCCCGTTAGAGTACGGGAACTGAGAGACCGGTATACGGCACGGGGCGACGGTGCTGTTATCGGTATTGCGTGGCATTCGGACAGCCCCACATACTTTGATCAGAAGAACATCGATCTGGACCTGTGGGCTCCGATCTTCGAGGCATACGCCGGATGTACCTTCGTCAGTCTCCAGTATGGGTCAGCCGAGGCCCCTCGGGGTCTGGATCTTTACCACGACACAGACATCGATGCGCTGAGTCATCTGGATGACCATGCCGCGCAGATCGCCGCCGTCGATCATGTCATTTCCATATCCAACGCGACCGTTCATCTGGCTGGCGCACTGGGCACGCCGTGTACGGTCATGGTGGGCGATGTACCGCTGTGGCACTGGTTCCTGGAACGCACGGATTCACCGTGGTACGACGGCGTGGAAATTTTCCGTCGCGGCAGCGGTGAAGGCTGGCAGCCTGTCATCGATGCCGTCGCGGCACATGCCAAATCAAACGACAATTAAGCGAGTAAGCGAAACCTCTGCATGAATAAATCTCTCGTCACCAATATCGTCGCCGCGCTGATAACTGTGGCCGGTCATCTGTCACCGGTCCACGGCGATCTCATCTTCATGGTGGGCATTTTTGCCCTCTCGGGTGGCATCACCAACTGGATCGCCATTCATATGTTGTTCGAGAAGGTGCCGCTGCTGTATGGCTCGGGCGTCATTCCCAACCGGTTCGAGGACTTCAAGGCCGGGATCAAGACGCTGATTGTCGAAGAGTTTTTCACCCGCGAACATATTGAACGGTTTTTCCGGCAGAATGGCGGCGGCGCGTCAGCAGGCATTGTGGAAAAAGTCGATTATGACCGGGTGTTTGCGCACCTCACCGAAGCCATCGAGCAATCCAGCCTGGGTGCCATGCTGTCCATGGTCGGCGGCTCGAAGGCGCTTGAGCCCCTGCGCGAACCTGTTTCACTGAAGCTGAAAGATATCATTGCCGAACTGGTGGACGAAAACCTGAGCGGCGATGGCGACGCTGATTTCACGGGCTCGCTGATCGAAAAGGTCGAACATATTATCGACAACCGCCTCAACGAACTGACGCCTGAAAATGTCAAACGCATCGTCCAGGACATGATCCGCAAACATCTGGGCTGGCTGGTTGTGTGGGGCGGTGTGTTCGGCGGCGCCATCGGTTTGCTGGTGGGGCTGTTCGGTGCCTAGACCACACAGGCGACACAGGCGACACAGGCGACGGGTGTTGGCATCCGTAACCGAAACGTATATGTAACACGTCAACGCGGAGAGATGCCGGAGTGGTCGAACGGGGCGGTCTCGAAAACCGTTGTACTCTCGCGAGTACCCAGGGTTCGAATCCCTGTCTCTCCGCCACTTGCGTCTCATGCAGTTCCCAAAATCCACACAAACAGGACATTCATCTTGCCCGCCCTGCGAGCAGCGAATAGCTTTATGCCTCCTGTTCGCAGTCCGGGCCACATATGATTTCCTCAGAATCTGAACGTTACGGATCCTTCCGGTGGACACACGGCAGCATGGCCGACGTTGTCAGTGTGCAGTTATGTGCCGCCATAGATCACTGGAACGCAATACGGGGCAGTCTTTTTGCACCCAAATGGGACGTGTCCATTCTCAGCGGTCTGCACAACGCGCTGGTTCCCTATTGCAACGTCATCGACACAGCCCCGGCAGAACCCCCTTTTTCGTACAGGTTTTTTGGCACGGGCCTGGCACGCATGCACACCTTCGAGCTGACCAACAAAACCACGGACTCCGTTGAACCGGAGGGATTCAGGAACCTGTGCCTTGACCAGTACCGGATGGTTATTGAACACAAGGCCCCCCTGGTGTTTCACAACATGATTCCCGCCAGGACGGCGGAACTGTTCAGACCCTATACCATGGTGCGGCTGCCGTTGTCCGATGACGGTACCCGGGTATCCAACATCCTGACCGTTGAGGAAGCCCGGGACAATCCGCACGAGACATGGGAACGGTACCGGGACGCAGACGGCTGATCTGGCATGGCGGAACCCCGGGTGTTGAGGGCGCGCCGGATCAGGGAACGACAACCGTTTAAGTCGCTAACGGTATTGTTACTGTGACGGCGGGCTTGTTGAATTGACCCGGTGCAGGGCCGGTCTACGATGCTGTGATGAACCCGCCAGAACCATATGCCTGCCAAACCACATACCGCCAGTGCCCTGTGCCGTCAAAGCTGTTTGTGGCCGTGATCAGGACATACGCAATTATGCTGGCCGTCACGGTCCTGATCGCCGGATCATCGGTCACGAACGCGCACGCCCAGAACGAGGGATCGGCGGCGACGGCACCGGTGCTTGACAGCCGCCTGAAAGATATGATGCGGTCCATGACCATCATC
>JAJFID010000077.1 GCA_021775325.1 Rhodospirillales bacterium | reverse complement strand
CCTGGTCAGCAGCCGCCAGGAACCATTTGATTGCCTCGACATGGTCTTCACGCACGCCGTCACCATCGCGATACATCTTGCCAGCGTTATATTGAGCTTTGTGGAACCCCGCTTTCGCCGCCATCAATATCCAGTGAAATGCCTCAGATTTGTCCACGTCCACGCCGTACCCATAATGGTACATTTTACCAAGCGAATATTGAGATCGGATGGCACCGGCATCCGCCGCCTGTTTCAACAGGTCAATAGCGTGCTCAT
The DNA here is from genome assembly GCA_021775325.1 of Rhodospirillales bacterium. Classification (GTDB taxonomy): domain Bacteria; phylum Pseudomonadota; class Alphaproteobacteria; order Rhodospirillales; family Casp-alpha2; genus JABJGO01. Next base: position 11,503 of record JAJFID010000077.1, on the reverse strand, counting down.
AGTCCTGCTCAACACCCATACCGCTAATGTAGGCAAGCGCCATATTGTGCATGGCGCGATGATTGCCGCCCGTGGCTGATTTTCGCCACCATCTCAAGGCTTCTGTTCTGTCTTGCTCAACACCACGACCCTCGTCGAACAGCAGGCCAATGTTAAACTGTGCCCGGGCATCACCGTCTTCGGCCAGCGGCATCCATATTAATCTGGCGTTGTAAAAGTCACCGGTCTGATAAGTCTCCCAGCCATCCTCAAAACTGCCCGCGTAGGATAGTGTTGAAATCCCGCTGGCAACACACAACACCACTAACAACATTCCAAATAGTCTTGTGTGTATTGCCATCATTCCCTCCTGTCAGGATGCCTGTGCAGTATACTTGGTTACCTGCATTCTGAGTGATTCAATCAACCCATCCATTCCTCTTGATTTGATGACTGCGGCAAATTCGGAACGCTGCGCGGAGATCATGCTAATACCACCAACGATAATGTCCATGATTTGAAAACGGTTTTCTTCCAACCGCACCCGCCATCCGCAATCAAGCGGTGCCGCGCCGGGGCGATGAATTTTCGAAACGACAACAGCGTCACGCTTGCCTATAGGTTGAGCTTTTACGACTTCAAATTTTTCACCTGTGTACCCGCCCAATCGACGGGAATAGGTGTTCAGAACATACTCGGAAAAGAGCTGCAGGTACTCTGATTGCTGGTCCTGCGACGCTTTTTTCCAGGAATTACCAAGAACAAACCGGCCAATCTTTTCCAGAGCGAAATTGCGCGATAACAACTGCCGGACTTGCTCTTCTCGTTGTTCGAGCGAGGTTGATTGATTCCCTAAAACCCTGATGGCCTGCTCTCCCAGCGCTGTCACAAACAAAGCGGCTTCTGCTGGTGGCGCAACTTCACCCGATGCGTGGAGTTGCGCTGGCAGAACAAACATCGCAAGTGCTAGCACCAGTCTCTTGGTCAGTGCTCCGAACATAAATTTCCAGTCACAGGTTGTCTCTGACAATTCAAATGTTTTCTATTATGCTGATTATTTGCGATAATTTTCAAGGCCCTGATAGGCTGCGGGTGGTTTTCTTAGCACCAATCAACAAAGAACTGTATTAAGTCGGACGGTCAATCATGCAGAAACTATTTGTTGGCATCGTCGTTGGTACAGTCATCGGTGTTTTGTTTGGTGCCTCAGTTGTTGCGCCTCGATTAACACCGGGGCAAGGTGAGCCTGCCCCCGAACGCGCTATAGATTCAGAGTCTGCCGTCAATATCGTAGTGTTGTCGGACGACACCAGTCCTGCAATTCCTACGGACCCGAACGAACCCAGTCTATCAGACGTTGGTCCAGTTACGCTGAAATGGGAACTGGCAAGTGCATTTCCTTCGGACTTGCCGTTGTTTGGCGATTTGCCACAACGATTGGAACAGCAGATTGAAACACTGTCTGGCGGCCGGAATTCGGTCCGGTTTCATGAGCCAGACCGGCTTGCGCCTGTGGCGGAACTGATGGACGCCGTCCGTTCGGGCGCCGTCGACGTTGCCTTCACAGCCCCCATCCTTGATTCAGACCAGATACCCGCGCTGGGACTTTTTGGCGGATCTCCCTTTGGCCCCACCGCAACCGAGTTGCTGGCATGGCTCTATGCTGGCGGTGGCATGGAGGAACTGGAAAATATCTACCATGACCGTGCCCTCCATGTGCTCCCATGCGGATTACTGAGCGCTGAGTCCGGTGGTTGGTTCAGAAAAAAACTATCTTCAATTGAGAACTTGAACGGTTTGCGTATGCGTATTGATGGCTTGGGCGCGAAGGTAGTTGCACGTCTTGGCGTCGAGATTATCCCCCTAGCCGTTGACGACATCGCTTCTGCTTTCGAGACCGGTCAGATCGATGCTGCTGAGGCGTCGTTACCGTCGGTCGACCTCGCTCTTGGCATTCACGCGACGGCAAATGTTTATTACTTTCCGGGTTGGCATCAGCGTACCACCCTACTCGTCCTGATCATGCGGCTGGATACGTGGCAGTCGCTGAGCCCTGTGCATCAGGGCTATTTGTCCGTATCATGCGGTGACAATACGCGGCAAAGTCTGGCCGAGGGAGAAGCCACACAGTTTGACGCACTCAAAAACATTAGCGGCTCCGGCGTGGAAGTATTGAGATTACCTGTTCAGGTGCTGGACGCGCTTAGAGAAGCATGGCGTGTTACTGAACGGGAACAGATTGAACAGGATGAAGAGTTTGCCAGAACATGGCATTCGTTAAGCGATTTCCGTCGCGATTTCGATATCTGGTCTGATCTCAATAATTTATAGCACTTTGAGAATGGTTGAATATCTGGTATTTGAAGCTAATAATGCCGGATAGCCTAGGGAAACATTCCAATAAAATTAATCTGTCAAAAGGTGAGCTCCCCATGAAGAAGACTCTGATATCCTCAATCGCCGTTGCTGCCGTCGCCATTATGGGCATGGCTTCAGCTCCTGCCTATGCCGACGTAGCGAAGGGCGAAAAGATATTCAAGAAGTGCAAGGCCTGTCACACCACAGAGAGCGGCGGCGATAACAAGATTGGCCCCAATTTGTTTGGTATCGTGGGTCGTGCCGCTGGCACTGTCGATGGTTTCAAGTACTCCGATGCCCTGATGGAAGCCGCTGCTGGCGGGCTCGTCTGGGATGAAGCAAATCTCGACGCGTTTCTGAAAAAACCAAAAAAATTCATCAAAAAAACAAAAATGTCTTTTGGCGGCATCAAGAAAGACGGAAAGCGCGCCGATCTTATCGAGTACCTGGCATCGCTCAAGTAATCTAATCATCGAATGGTTTCTGGAACGCCGCTCTGATATATCAGGGTGGCGTTTTTGATCACATTCAGAGCTTCGGTGGTGGCTGGCTCAGAATTTCCCGTGCGGCAGAAGCGCCCGCAATTGGTCGTGCCAACAGTTCGGCCCCATTTCTGAGTTGATTCACAAGGGCCGCATTATTGGCTGCGCGCGAACCATCATTCAGATAAAGATTGTTTTCCATGCCCACCCTGGCATGACCACCCAAAGTGACGGCGTTGATCGCGCACGCCCCCTCCAGGGGACCGAAAGCACATACGCTCCAGTGCCAGTTTGCCTCAACAACGTTTGCGGTGTTGAGAAATTCCAGCGTGTTGGCGGGCGTTGAGCGTTGGCCCTTTGCATAGCGACCCAATACGTACAGCACTGAAACAGCATGATCGGGGATCACGCCGCGTTGTACCAGTGTGGCAAATCGCTCGACATCGGCGCCATCGTACAAAATGTACTGAACCGCAATACCCTCTTTTGCCGCCCAGTCATAGAAGTCGGCAGCGGCAATCTCCGACTCCGCGTCAGGTATTAATTCTCTCACGGCTGTGGATATAGCCTCAGGATGTAACTCACGTACCATAGCCATTTGCTGTTGCGCTGAGTAGATTCCGACCGCCTCCGTGGTTATCTGAATTATCAGGTCATCTCCCACTGCCTGTCGAATTTGCTGACTGGCGTCGCGATACAAATCGGCGTCCAGCGAATGGCTACCGTGTTGATCGCGAACGTGCAAATGGATCATGGCCGCCCCTGCCTCCCGGCAGGCCGCGGCTTCTTGCGCGCTTTCAAAAGCGGTCATGGGTAGCCCCACGTGGTCCGCTTTTGTCCGCCGCGCGCCATTGGGCGCGACAGCGATAATCAACGGCCCCCAAATGGCGCTGATATCGACCGTGTCGGTCATCTCTGAACCTCGGAAATAGCACCTTCAACAGCATCACCAAGCCGTGACGCGATCTCCGTGATATCATCCTTCGTGGCAATGAACGGGGGGGCTATCAATACGTGGTTGCCTTCTATTCCATCCACCGTGCCGCCGCCGGGATAACAAATCATACCGCGATCAAGGGCATGACGTTTGATCACATCATGTAACTTCAGACCGGGATCAAACGACCGCTTGCTGGCGCGGTCAGCCACAATCTCTACGCCCCAGAACAACCCCCGTCCCCGTATGTCACCGAGATAAGGCTGATTGCCCAGACGTTCATTCAAAGCCTGTTGAAGATTGTCTCCTTGCACGCGAACATTTTCGAGCAGATTCCTGTCCTGGACTGCACTTTGAACGGCGAGCGCAGCAGCGCATGCCGTCGGATGACCCATATAGGTATGGCTGTGGCGGAATGCCCCTGAGCCGTCGCGAATGGCAGCAAATATTTCCTCGTTGATCATAACCGCACCAATAGGCTGATACCCGCCACCCAACCCCTTGGCCATGGTCACCATATCTGGCGCAATGCCTTCCTGTTCGAAGGCAAAGGTCGTACCTGTACGCCCCATGCCACACATGACTTCATCGAGAATTAAAAGAATGCCGTGTTTATCGCATATTTCTCGTATTCGCTTGAAGTATCCAGGCACAGGAACCAACACACCTGCCGTAGCACCGCCGATAGTTTCTGCGACAAACGCGCAAATGTTCTCTGCACCCATGCGGACAATCTCAGCCTCAAGCTCGTTCGCAACCCGCACACCATACTCTTCTTCGCCTTCGTCCCCCTGCAGCTCCCGGTATGGATAGCACGGTGCAATGTGTGTTACTGGCATCAACATGGGTTCCACTGCTGCCCGGCGATAGGCATTGGCCCCAACAGAAAGAGCTGCCAGCGTGTTACCGTGGTAGCTGAGACGGCGCGCGATAAAGTGCGAGCGCTTGGTTTCTCCGCGTTCGACAAAATATTGGCGGGCCATCAGCAACGCGGCTTCGACAGCCTCAGACCCACCGGAAACAAAATACACCATATTCAGTTTTTCCGGCGCAGCGTCCACAAGTAGTTCTGCCAGTTCTTCTGCTGGTTGAGACGAGAAAAAACTTGTGTGGGCAAAGGCAATTTGATCAACCTGATCCTTGATTGCGCGAATGACGTCCGGATCTGAATGACCCAGGCAGGAAACTGCCGCACCACCCGAGGCGTCGATGTATCGCTTGCCAGCCGCATCGATGATACAAATTCCGTCACCCTTTGCGGCAATGGGCAAATTGGAACGGGCACTTCGGTGAAAAACGCGACTCATTTAAAACTTCCAATCACTTTGATTTGTCGAGGGTGTCAAAAACTGCATGCAATCTGTGAACAGTTCAGTAATGTTCAATCGTCACCGGTTTGGTGATCATTTACAACCCGAATACGGACGCACCTGACAATGGATCTCAAAGACCACATTCGATCGATTCCCGATTTTCCAATTCCAGGCATTCTTTTTTACGACATTTCCACATTGTTGGCCCATGCAGACGCATGGAAGGTCGCGGTCGATCAACTTGCCGAGCATGTGGAGACTCATAAACCTGATGTTTTGGTTGGAATAGAGTCGCGCGGGTTTCTTGTCGCTGCTCCGCTGGCGCTGAAACTGGGTATCGGTTTCGCTATGGTACGCAAGAAAGGCAAACTACCAGGTGCCACAATTACCCATGAATATGAGCTCGAGTATGGAACCGACATCATCGAAATTCAGGATGATGCGGTTAAGCCGGGTGACAGGGTTGTAGTTCTGGACGATCTGTTGGCAACCGGTGGTACCATGGGCGCGTCTCTTGAACTGATTCAGGGTACGGGTGCTGAAGTTGCCGGGACAGCGTGTATCATCGAACTAAGTTTCCTCAATGGGCGAGAAAAATTGAATGGCGTTCCGTTCAATTCCTTGATCTCCTACGACGATTAGAAACCCCGTTCATGGGCGTTTCAAAGAGAGGCGCCACCGGTTTGCAAAAAATTCAACATTCTATTCTTGAGGATTTTGCCACTTGGGCGACAACGCCTGATGCATGCAGCCATACCGAAGGAATGGCACAGGCCCGGCTGGCAATCCTTGATACGACAGGATGTATGATCGCTGGCGGTCGAGAACCGCAAATCAACAAGATCGCTCGTGTGCTGCTCCAGACCGGTGCGGCTGGTGGTGTCAGAACAGTAGCAGTTGGCGAAAGTTTCAGTCTTTCGGGTGCTGCACTGATCAATGGCACGGCGATTCACATTCAGGACTTCGACGATTATGAAACCCCCGCGTCAACGCATCCCAGCGCGCCGATAATCGGTGCTCTGGCCGCAATTGCCGAACATCGATCCATTTCACTTGGAGAGTTCCTCGAAGCCTACATCGCCGGATACGAAGCCATTGTAAGGATAGGACAGGCGCTGGGCGGCTACGCACACTATATGGCTGGATGGCACGCCACCTCGACGGTGGGTCCCTTTGGTGCTGCAGCCGCTATCGCCAAAGTACTTCATTTGAATACGTCACAGTTTACCAATGCTCTTGCACTGGTTGCCAGCAGTTCAGCAGGGCTAAAAGCTCAGTTCGGAACGGACGCGAAAGCCATTCATGGCGGGCTTGCGGCGCGTGCGGGGTTAGAGGCCGCTTTGCTGGCGGAGGCAGGACTGACGGCCAGTCCCGGTGTGATGGACGGCAAATACGGATTTCTGGCCCGATATGGTGGTGGCGAGCCACTACCCGCCACACCAATGCAGGCGCAAATGATGGCAATAACCCAGTATCCTGTTTTGCGAAAACCATGGCCGTGTTGCGCGTACACCCATCGCAGCATCGAGGCTGCCCTGAAAATTCGTGCCAAACCGGATTTTTCTGCGGTCCACGTCGAAACTGGTATCGTGCAAATGCCGGAGCCCTATTTTCGTGTTGTCTCTGTTCAGAATCCGGAGAGTCCTGCCCAGGCCCGGTTCTGTGTAACGTGGTGCGTGGCCGCCGCGCTGGCTGATGGCGTTGTCACCCCGGATCACTTTACCGAGGACGCCTTGGCCAGAGACGATTTACGTTCGCTCCACGGTCGCCTGCATGTCGATGCATATGACACTCAGCCCGGACTTACCGATCTCAGCGCCGACGCGCCCGATACCGTCACGGTGAACCTTTCCGATGGCAGCGCGCTGTTGGAAACAATTGCTACTGTAAAGGGTGGCGAGCGGAAACCGTTGAGCGAAGCTGATATTCATGCAAAATTTAGAGCGTGTGGCGGAACGGATGAGTTGGCAAAGCACATCATGTCCGGTAGCGTTGATCAACCCTTCCGATTTCGGGCATAGCAACAGATTAATGTGGCACCTCCACACCTATGTCCGATTTGCCTCCGATAACTTGCGGTTCCTTGGCTTTGGTTTCGTCATGGCGTTGGGATCAAGTTTTGGGCAAACATACTTCATTGGCGTTTTTGGCCCGGCTATTCGTGCCGAGTTCAGCCTTACTCACACCGCATGGAGTTCCATCTATATGCTCGGCACACTTGCCAGCGCGTTGGTCCTGCCGTGGACGGGCCAGCAAATCGACCGGACTTCCCTGCCCCGATACGCCGCTGTAGTTATCCTGGCGCTGGCTGGCGCGTCTGCTTTTATGGCCTTGGTGCCTTCAGCGCTGATTCTGGTTCTTGCCATATTTTTGCTACGTCAGACCGGTCAGGGCCTCATGAGTCACACCAGTTCCACCGCAATGGCGCGGTATTTTCCCGGCGAACGCGGAAAGGCTGTCGCCCTGTCAGCTATGGGGTTTTCTGTCGGCGAGACAGTGTTGCCTGTGCTCATGGTTGTGTCGATAGGTGTAATCGGTTGGCGAGCCTCGTACGGTTTAGCCGCGGCGGCTATCGTCGTTATTGTTCTGCCTGTAGCCATGTGGTTGCTGAAAGGCCACCATGAACGCCACAAGGCGCATGAGGACAGACTGGAACAAGTTCATCTGTCGGGTGCGGACGCGACGTCGTGGTCACGGCGTGAGGTATTAAGAGATTACCGGTACTATCTGCTGCTCCCGGCTGCAATTGCACCATCCTACGTGGGCACCGGTCTTTTTTTCCACCATTTGTCACTGGCGGAAATGAAGGGTTGGGACGCAGCCTGGTTCACGGGCAGCTACTGGGTTTATGCCGTTGGTTCAATTCTTTCCATGCTCGCCGCTGGCCCCTTGATTGACCGCCTGACCGCTGTCCGCATTCTACCAGCATATCTGTTTCCGCTGGCGCTGGCACTTATCCTCGTGTGGGCCTTCGACGATGCATGGTGGGCGTGGCCGTACCTGTTCCTTGTGGGCATAACAACCGGCATCATGTTTACCGGATTGACCACCCTGTGGGCCGAGGTTTATGGCGTCAGGAACCTGGGTTCCATCAAATCTCTTTTTACCGCCATTTCAGTCTTCGCATCCGCATTGGGTCCACTGACCATGGGCGTCATGATGGACCAGAATGTATCCATCGAAAACATCTGCATTGTATTCGCAACGTATTGCATTGTTTCGAGTTGGTTACTGGTTCTGGCATTGCGAGGTTATCGTCACAATGCAGACAGTCCTGGAACATTCTAAGGGAAAACGGCGGCTACTTTTTTCATGATTGTGGGCAAGGCATAATCGTCAAAGTCCGCGGGCCGAACCCAAAGTCCGTTATCCAGATTGTGTAGTCCGCCAAGGCAACCTGTCCACACCCTCAGGCACAATCGAAAATGTGTGAAAACATGGATCACTTCGTGGGCCGATGGTTGCCAGTCAATTGACTCAACAGGTGCCTGCAATTTGATGGCTTCGTCGGAAATTACTGTTTCTGACCAGTCAGAAGACGGAAATTCCATCATGCCGCCCAACAAGCCGGAATCCGCACGTCGACGCAGATACACGCGCCCCGCATTATCCTCAAGCCAGAACACCGTGCCGTATCGTGTCGGTCGTTGCTTTTTAGCCGCTTTTCGTGGGTAGTCCGTCGGATTACCCGACTTCAGGGCGCAGCAGTGATCAGACCACGGACAGACGTCGCATAACGGGTTCCTGGGCGTACAGACAATGGCCCCCAGGTCCATCATGGCCTGGGCGAAATCTCCGCTTCGTCCGGTTGGCGACATGCCGGAAACACGTGATTTAACCTGCATTTTACCACCAGGCATGATATCTTCGATGGCATAAAACCGACAGATCACACGAATGATGTTGCCATCAACCGGGGCCGTATCCTGACCAAATGCAATAGCCGCGATCGCCGCAGCCGTGTAATCACCAATACCGGGCAAAGTCCGCAAACCATCTTCTGTGCCCGGAAACTGTCCCCCATGTTCCGACACTACCACACACGCACAACGATGCAGGTTCCGGGCCCGGGCATAATAGCCGAGGCCCTGCCATTCATGCAGAACGTCATCCAGAGATGCTGAAGCCAGCGCGTGGATATCAGGCCAGCGGTCCAGAAATCGTGCGTAGCGTGGCGTCACCGTCGCCACCGTCGTTTGCTGCAACATTATCTCGGACAGCCACACGTGATAGGGGTCGGGTGACTCGTTTCCGAGAACACGCCAAGGCAGGGCTCGTCGTTCCTGTTTGTACCAGTCCAGCAATGCTGTGGCTGTTGCTTGCTCTCTCATAGGGCGGAACGTACCATCACAAACGAGCTAGATAAATCATTGCGATGGCCATGAACGATTCAGATACACCAAATATTACCTATGCAGATAAGAAGCGCCCGCCAAGGCGTGGTGGTGCAGCACGACAGGTAGGCCAGCAGGTGGGTGAACTAACCAAACGGGCGTTTGGTCGACGGGGGTTTTCAAGCGGTGAACTCATCGCCGAGTGGCCGCGGGTCATTGGCGATAGTCTATCCAAATTATCCGCGCCCGAACGTATCACCTACCCCAAAGGCAAACGTACCGGCGGCACTCTGCACCTGCGGGTTGCGTCAGGCTCCATCGCCGTTGAACTACAACATCTGGAGCCCGTCCTGCTGGAACGCATCAACGGGTACTTTGGTTACAAGTCAGTTGACCGGGTAAAACTCTCACAGGCACCACTCGCCAGCGAACAACCTGAGAAAACAACAACCAAACAACCGCTTGGACCCGAAAAGCTGTCGGAAATTGCCGCGATACTAACTGACGTAGACGATGATGAATTACGTACGTCACTCGAAGGGCTTGCACGCGCAATCATGCAGCGCGACATGAAATCGGAATAGCTCCTGGCTAGTCGTAATATCCGGCCTGTATGGTTTTTCCAATATAATTGATCGCCATCGGGTTCGCTGTTATGACAGTTATGTCGCCCAGATCAAATTTGGGCACGATTTCATTCAGGTCCATACCCACCAATCGGCCTTTTTTAACCAACCCGTGAATGAGCGTGCGGGCCTAATGAAACCACAAGATGATGACATCGTGATCTCCTGTGATTTGAACCCCGATGTGGCCGGGACATAGGTTTGTCGCAACAAGGGACGGCTATCTGCCATCTAATCGCCGTATTCTGTAACAAGGATGCGGGCATAAAAACCGGAATTGTGGAAAACATTGGCTCGACTCTCCGCCATCCACGATTCTATAGTTCAATATCTTGTGGCTATGGAGGCCAATTTGCGTCAATATATACAAAGTGTTGCGGTTGCTGTTGGTGTTGTGTTTGTCGTTGCTGGGGCTTTTTTCTTCCCGGGCAACGAAGCGCGCAGTGAAATTCTGGATACCAGCGCCGCACTTGAAGAGCGGTCACTGGGTGATTCGAATGCACCATTGACGATTTATGAGTATTCGTCGCTCGGGTGTCCGCACTGTAAAGCGTTTCATGATGGCACCCTGCCGATGGTTCTGGAGGAGTACATTGAAACGGGTAAGGTTCGGCTCGTCTATCGTGATTATCCGCTTGGCAACCGCGCCATGGCAGCAGCCATGATTGCGCGCTGTGCACCACAGGAACGGTATTTTGGCATGATCGAGTTGTTTTTTCACAATCAGGCAATCTGGACCCAGGCCGAAGACGCCATCGGAGCTTTGACGGACGTGGCCAAGTTTGGCGGATTGTCCAGTGACGACGTGATCGCCTGCCTGCAGGATCAGGCACTGCGGGATGGTATCCTTGCACGGGCTGATGAAGGTAGTGATGATTTTGACATCGACGCAACGCCGACGTTCGTGATCGGCGAAGATGGTGACATAATTGAAGGGGCTATGGGTCCTGATGATTTCCGGGAAGTTCTGGAAAACGCATTGAACTGATGATCAGGAAAGCAGGCCTGATCAGCCTGTCTATGAGAATGGGGTATCGACCGAGTTGTTACAATTTACAAAGCTAAAGCTGTCGGGCTTCAAGTCCTTTGTTGACGCCACGGAGATGCCGGTTGAACCCGGCATGACGGGTGTGGTAGGCCCCAATGGTTGCGGCAAATCCAATCTGGTTGAGGCCCTGCGTTGGGTCATGGGTGAAACATCGGCCAAACAAATGCGCGGCAAGGAGATGGAAGACGTTATCTTTGGTGGTACGTCTTCGCGCCCCAGTCGCAATGTTGCTGAAGTCGCTCTGGCCCTGGATAACCGGGACCGGGTCGCACCGGCCCAGTTCAATGATTTCTCCGATTTGGAGGTCACACGAAAGATTGAGCGGGAAAAAGGTTCCACCTATCGCGTCAACGGCAAAGAAGTTCGCGCGCGCGACGTGCAATTGCTGTTTGCTGACGCGGCATCCGGTGCCCGCTCTACCGCCCT
>JAJFID010000076.1 GCA_021775325.1 Rhodospirillales bacterium | reverse complement strand
GTCAACGTTCAGGGTTGTGCTGTCGATATCCGTATCGTTGGCCAGAACATCGATGGTGACACCGGCATCCTCGAGGGTCGCGGCGGTATCGATGCCTGCCACCGGGCCGTCATTGGTGCCGGTAATGGTCAGGGTGACGATGGCGGTATCGGTGCCGCCGTGCTCGTCCGATATGGTATAGGTGATCTCCACGTTCTGCATATCACCCACGGCCAGCGCGTCATAGGCATCCCCCGGTACACACGTGATGGTGTTGTCGGCGTTGATGGTCAGGGTGCCGTCGATACCGTCGGGCAGGGTGGCGCTGTCAACGCTCAGGGTTGTGCTGTCGATATCCGTATCGTTGGCCAGAACATCGATGGTGACACCGGCATCCTCGAGGGTTGACGCCACATCCCCAGATGCGACCGGGTCCGCATTGGCGGGCGTCTGTCCCGCCGTTGCGTCCGGCTGCAGGGTTTCCTCCGTAATATCGTCCCCGTCCGGTTCGCCCGAAACGGGGCCGGGGCCGACAGACGTTATGCCGATACCGGGCTCCTCGGTTTCGGTTTTGTCGTCGCGGGGTTGTTCTGAAAACACAATGGGGTCGGCCTCTCGCTCCGGCAGGGTCCGGGGGGCATCGCCGCCAATGTATGGTTCATTCTGTGGGGCCTTGGGGGCAACGGGCGTTTCCTCAGCGTGCGATTGCGCGCGGTCCTGCGGACCAAATTCGGGCGGCGCAAAAATCGGCGCGTCTGTCGTCGGTGTGTGCGGGATAGCCATGCCTTCGTCAGGGCCATCCCCGCTTTCAGGCAGCAGCGCCCATTGTTTGTCGCTGGTTCGCTGACTGCCCTGATGGACCGTCCCCAGCCACTCGTCAGCTTCGGGATCCTGTTCCGCGAACTCGATGGTCTGCTCTGCGGCCACAGCCTCGGGTTCATCCGCGTTCCCAAGAACCGTCAGATCATCAAGGTCCTGCTGCTCTTCGCTGTCGTCGGCGCGAAGCTCAGTTTCGGGAGGTTTTTCGTCTGTTTTCTTTTCGGCCATGTGATCCCACGACTCGCTGGTATAACCGCCGGAAAACCGGTTGCAACCGTTCGCTCGCCCAGATGACACCCAGACGACGTACAGAACAACCATACCGGCGACAGGAATTGGTACTGTACCGATTTCAACTCCGGAATCGTAGCTGTTTTACGGATTGGACGCCATGACTTACGTCAAGCCTGGCCTCATTCAAAGATGTCATTCCCATGCGCCCTAGTCGTCAGTGATCCAGTATTTGCCAATGATATCTTCCTTTTCGGAAGGCATTAACACGTCTTCCATGATTGATGGATCGGCTACTGAATGGAGCAGATAGGGCCGAATGCGTGCCGGAACCTCCTTTAGTGAAATTCTGCGATTGAAGACCTCAAGTTTGAAGTATTCGACCAGAACCTCGGTGAGCTCGCGCGGTGACAGGGGGCGGGGGTGTTCCTTCAGCCAGTTGTGCATTGAGATCGCTTCGCGGATGGCTGTTACAAATTCATCCCGCTTGCACCCCTTGCGGAGGTAGAAGTGCTGGTGGTCAGCAGCATGATGAAGTTGAGCCGTTTTAAGATTTGAAGATAAAATGACGCGAGCCACGTCCGGGAACGTCGCCCTGACACCCTCCATCAGGTGGACGCCATCCTCATTCCTGTTATCCACATCGGATATGATGACGCTGAAATCCGCACTGCCAAGGTGGCCCATCGCGTCTTCTCCGCCCCGGGAGAAAACCATCATCCACTCGTCAGCCATATGGCCGAGCTGCTGCCGTATTTTTGCCAACACGCTGTCATCATCATCGACGAAGAGTATCCGTTCCATCATATTCCTGCTCCCAAACAAGCCCAATGATACGCTGGCAATGCACCGGCTGTCCTTGAGCCCGGTCAAGAACGTCAGGCTGACACCGCGTTGCGACACTATGTTCCCGTATACGGCGCTTGCCGGGGATAACACTGCCACTCATTGACTGAGGTTTCACTTGAAAAAAAGCACTGTGTACCCGGCCATTGTTCCCCTAACCGAAGTGAGGCCACAGTCTCATGACTTGTTACGTGATCAGGTCAGGGGCGCGGTAATCGCGAGGGCGACGGTTGCGCCGACAAAGGAACCGGGAACAGTATTGATTGAAAAATGAATCATCTGATAGCTCCTTGAGTTGGCGTTCTGAATTGGAGGTGCAATTCATTGTTGTGCTTGCAACAGCTATGACAATGACAATGCATCACACCTAATGTCTCGCCCGTGGTTTCGTACCGCACCGCGCCACACATATAGCCACCGGACTTAGGCGTCGTTTCCTCGACGATTGTTACGCTTCCTGATCATTTTGATAGCAGATTGAAGCTACAACCCGCGGCCAGACGTGTCGAATGGCGAGGTTTAAATGTCTGCTTCTGATGCCGTGGACAGAAGACACACGAAATATCCGGACGTCAAATCGGTGGTTCAAACCTGTCCGCTCTTTACGCAATTCTGTTCCAAACTCTCAATCAAGTTAGAGTTTTGCAACAGAATCGGGGCAAAACCGGACAGATTTTGCGAAGACTTCCGCTTATGGGCGATAGGCAGACAACACCTCAGGTAAAAGAGAGTTTCCGGCAATGTCCGCTTTTGAATAGTACTGTATATGGTCCAAGTGATATCACGGTGTCCTGTTAGGGACGAGTGTCTCGCATGACGGTCTTGCCTGTTTCGTTGTATAGTGCCTGGATAGTTGCGAGTGGCTTGGAACGGGAGGATGGGCCGTGGTGGATATTGATCATGTGGTGTTGTGGGTGGACGATACGGAACGTGCGCTGAAATTTTATGTGAATGTTCTTGGGCTGGAGGCCGTCAGGGCGGAAGATTTCTCCCAGGGCAAAGCCCGATTCCCCAGTGTTCGCCTAAACGACCGTACAATCTTTGATATCATGAACCGGAACGACCTGCTGTCTCTTGTTCAGGACTTTACCGGCGGTGGTAAAGATGTAGGCGGAACGCCCATCAATCATGTGTGTTTGTCCATGAATTTGTATGAGTACACGGCCATATCAATGCGACTTGCTGAGCATGGCGTGGCGCTCAGTTCCGGTGGAGAGAACGCGTTCGGTGCGCAAGGCCACGCTCTCCGTTCCACATACTTCAACGACCCGGACGGCAACGTGCTGGAAATAAGGTATTACGAAGACTAAGCAACCATTGGCAGCGGTTATTGGTTTTTCATGGCGCGCGCCCACCCTGTGCAGGTGCGCTGAAATCTTTCCTACGATGAGGAAAACACAATGAAAATCTCGACCATCAGGCTTTACCGAGTGGACCTACCTATTAAGGGCGCGGGTTACAAAATCTCTCGCGGGCGTTATGTCACACAAACGGCCAATGTGGTCGTAGAGATCATTGCAGATACAGGCCTCGCCGGTTGGGGCGAAAGCTGTCCGTTTGGCCTCAATTACCTTGAAGGTTTTGGCGGCGGCGCCTATGCGGTTCTGGAGGAACTCTGTCCACTGTTAATCGGTCGTAACCCCCTGGAAACCGATGCAATCAACGGATTCATGGATGCGGCACTCACGGGACATATCTATGCCAAATCAGCCATTGATATCGCCTGCTGGGATATCCTTGGTAAGGCCGCTGGCCTTCCTCTCTACACGATGCTCGGTGGAATGAGAAATGAAGCACCGTTGGTGAGGACAAGCGTCAACCCGGCCGAAGGCGATCTGGCCACCGGTATTGAGGCAAAGCGAGCGCAGGGATTTCAGGTGTTAACGATCAAAGTCGGTGACGATCCGGTGGCAGACGCTGAACTCACACTGGCGGTTGCCGCACAGGCAAAACCGGGTGACCGAATTTCGGCAGATGCCAATGGTGGCTGGTTGCTGCACGAAGCCATGAGTTACGTTCACCGCATTCAGGACGCGCCCGATGTGCTGATTGAGCAGCCGTGTGAATCCCTTTCTGATTGTATTGAAGTGGGTAGGCGGACCAATCATCCAATTGTGCTGGATGAAAGCATCGATGACCTTGAGGTCCTGGCCGGTATCTTGGTGCGCAAGGAAATCTCAGCCGTTAATCTCAAGGTGGAACGCATCGGCGGAATTACCAAAACACGCCAAATGCGCGATCTATGTCTCAAAGCAGGTTGCGCGATGTTTGTTCAAGAGGTGGGTGGTGCGGAAATCACCTACGCTGCAACGACCCATCTTGCTCACACAATTCCCGAGCACCTACTACTCGGTGCTACGACAATAAAAGCTGACAAATCGCTCGCCACAGGTGCACCGGTTTTGGAACAAGGGCGTGCCCGTTGTCACGATGGGCCCGGCCTTGGGTTAGGGATCAATACAGAAATACTCGGCGAACCAAGCGCAACGTTCAACTGACAATCACACCGCCCGGCGCTATCGGTATACCGGACAGCATCTGCGAACGCTCCCCTTACGGGCGTTAAGCGGATAACATTTCTGGTCACAAAGAACTTCGTCTAATGACCCGAAACGGACATATTCAATCCATGCCATCAACTAAAATAAGGTTTGCTTTTGCGGACCGATGGCGGTGTTCAACAAGTTTGATGTATTCGGGGTCATGGTGCCATTGCTGCGCTTTCTCCACACTCGGGAATTTCATTATCACAGTACTTGGGTAGGCCCATTCGCCTTCCACAACAATTGTTTCGTTCTTGGACGTAGCTAACAACTCCGCACCGTATCGCTGGAATATCGGCATAAACCCAACAAGATAGTTTTGATACTCATCGGGATCATTGATTTCTATCTGGGCTATCACGTAGGCACTCATTTGTGGCCTCCGTTCAAATTTACGGGTACTGGGATACTAGTCTAGCATTCACTCTTGAATGGCATTGATGCGGTCTTGTCCAGTGATTGCATCCTCGGAGCCAATCGCCATTCCCGTCAACTCAATCATCTGCTCGCCGGATTCAAGGTCGAGTTTTCCTGTGTCGAACTTGCATACCATGTCGTATTCACCATCTTCGTTAACATCACTTTCAGAGCACGCAGGATGACCGGCACCGCCCCAAGCCAGCTCTGCCAATACGCGCCGAGCATTAGGCTTTCAAGGTCAATGCGTTTTGCCACATTGAAACCGTCTGTGCTGATTATCGCGACTGAGACAATGGATTTCTTTCCAATTGTTATTGTGTTTTCGCTGCTGCGTATATCAATATCAATCTGCACAGAGAATGTTTCTTGGGCATGAACATCGTCACCCACGAACCCGATGAACATTGCGGCTAGAATCAAGACATTGGCAATCCACATTTGTCAGTTCTCCTAATCAATAGACGCTCGCCACGATACAATTATCTATACCAATTGTTGGCAAAGATTCAGTAGAAGTACGGCGAATTAGTCGCATGGAAATGCATCGGATAGTGCCGATGAAACTATTTCGGTTGTGATAGCAGTTCTTTTTTGCGGATTAACTTCCATCCAGCGAACCGAAACGTCTATCATTTGATCCATCTCTACTGTGTCGGGAATACAGGCAGTTAGACCGTGAACCGGATCGCCATCTCGAAGAATGTCGGCAACAACCTTTATGTAACCCGCACAGGAACCGTCGTTGTCTTGACATAATGAAAGAAGTTGAATCCCGGTTGCCGCATGGGCACCGAAGGAGAGTAACGTGATAACTGGGACTGTTACGATTGACCGATATTTCATCGTGTCATTATAGCAGGACATACCCATGACGTATCAATTTATGACTATTTATACTTAGTAGTGAATGTCAGCTTATGGCCCGAAGTGGGCATTTTGCGGAGCGTTTTTAGTTTTCTAACGAATAAGGGATTGCGTCGGTGTGTCCTGCCGATCGGTTATCGCTCAATTCCCAAAATTCCACGGCGAAAGCGAGGATCGAGGATCGCCAACATGACATCAGTAATGAAATTCAAACCAATTATCGACGCTGTCAGCAAAAATAATATCGCGGCGGCGAGCGGTTGATCGTTCGATCTCAGTAGCGCCTCCAATAATAACGCGCCAGCCTCCGTAAGCGTCAGTATCAACGCGACGATCGGCAGTTCGTTGAACACCCGGTGGAGATCAAAGCCCAGGGAATTGATGATCGGCCCGAGGGCATGACGCGCCGGGTAACGCCACAACAATTGTTGTCCAGACAACCCCCTTGCTCGCGCTGCCGTGACGTAAAGTTTACCGTATTCATCAGACATCAATGCGCGTACGGTTTGCAGGGCGAAGGCCGTGGCCGACCACCCGAGAACGAACACTGGAAGCCAAGCGTGCGACAGGAAGTCAACAAACTTGTCGTAAGACCAGGCGACATCCTGATACTCCCTGCTGAGCATGCCCGAGGGGGTGCCGCCGTAGAGAACTGCCGACGCCAGGATAATCATTAACGCGAGAAGGAAGTTCGGTATGGCCAGGCCGAGATAGGAACAAATCCGCAAAAAATTGTTAACAACGCGGTTGCTTGTCGTCGCCGAATAGATGCCAAGGGGCACGGCGATGAGATAAGCCAACAGTAAGGACGACAGGCAGATACCGAGCGACATCCAAAACTTGTTGCCGAGTAGTGTATTTACTCGCATTAAATAGCGGCAGGACAGGCCGAAATCGCCGTGCAGGAAAACACCCGTCACCCAGTTCGCCCAACGAGCGACGTAGGTGTCATTGATCGACCCCAGCCTGAGGTTCGTGCCTATCTCGCTGCGGGCATCGATGGTGGTGCCACCCGGTGGAGCATACACAGGGCGTGCCTCGCAGTTCTCTGGACTTAATTCCATCAAACTGAAAACGATGAAGGTCACCATACGCAACGTGATAATTGCCATGATGAACCGCATGCCCACGAAACGGCCAAACTGCAACATTATTGATAAACCTCGACCCGCTCATCGTACGCTCGTAACACCGGAATACCAAATTTCAATGTCCGTTTCTGGTGAGGTGTCGGCTCCGATTAGAGGCATCTAGGTGCCAAAATGGTGGCCCGTCGAATGTTTCGTGAACGTCTCCTTCTGGCTATGAAGAGACCCGTTGCTGTCCGGTTAATCTAGTCCGGTATCGGTTGATGATCAGACGTTCTATCGGGTTTGGTCTGCTTCGGACCAGATAACGGAAGTGATTGCAGGTCACCGAAAACAGCCGTTCATGACCCATATCGGACATCTTGCATTCCCGATATTTGCCTAAATATACGCCGCCACCTATCATTCAAGTTCTCAAAAGAAATTAATGAGGGAACGTCCAATGTCAGTGCCTGAGACAATGAAAGCTATGCTGTTAACCGGGCATGGTGGGCCAGAGAAACTGGTTTACGACGAGAGTTTTGCCGTTCCTGAAATTGCACCCGAAGAAGTGCTGATAAAAGTCGGTGCGTGTGGCATCAACAATACGGATATATGGGTTCGCGAAGGTGCATATGGCTCATCTGACGATCCAGATGAAGTGGCATCATTTGGTGATAGTCCTTTACAGTTTCCCTTGGTACAGGGTGCCGACATTGCCGGGGTAATTGCGGCAACTGGTGCGGAGGTTGATGTGTCCCGCATTGGTGAGAGAGTTATGGTTGATTTTGGTATTTACGCCGCCGAAGATGATGATGTCCCTAGTCATGACTATTATGGTTCCGGTCGCCCCGGCGGTTTTGCTGAATATGTCGCCATTCCAGCGGATAATGCCCATGCCGTTGACAGCCAACTATCGGATGCGGAACTTGCGACCTTTTGCTGTGCGTACATCACGGGTGAACACATGCTTAGGCGCGCTGGCGTTGATAAGGGTGATCGTGTTCTCGTAACTGGTGCCTCGGGGGGTGTGGGTTCTGGTGTCATACAGCTATGTCGCGCCCGTGGTGCAGTTCCCTACGCTGTCGTCGGCGAAGGAAAGGAAGATGCAATAATAGCCATTGGTGCTGAAAACGCAGTTACTCGTAGTCAAGGCAACTTAGAAGAGGCAGTGGCAGCAATGACCAAGGGCAATCCTATTGACGTGATCGTGGATACGGTTTCGGGGCCGATGCTGCCCAGTTTGATCGAAATCCTTCGCCCTCAGGGACGTTATGCAACTTGTGGAGCAGTAGGTGGTCCCATCGTTGAGATTGACATGCGCCGAGTTTACTTAAAGAACCTTGAAATCTACGGGGCGTCACAGGGCACTCGGCGAGATTTTAGGGCGATCCGGGATTATGCTATTTCAGGTGCCATCAAACCCTTACTTGCACGGACATACGCATTACCTGATCTTGGGAAGGCACAACAAGATTTTAAGAAAAAGGACTTCGTAGGCAAGTTAGTTGTTGAGATCAACTGATGTCTGCTTCTGACTCATTGCGTACATTAGGGCCTTTCGCGTCCTTGTTATATTTTGATCGCAACAATAATGTGTTCTGGTATTGGTAACTTGATAGTCACGCATTTTGGTCAGGGGTTACGATGACAGCAAGCGACAAACAGTTTACTGGCTCTATTCCAGAGTTCTATGACACCTATCTGGTGCCTCTGATATTCAATGCCTATGCAATTGATCTAGCGGAGCGCGTTTCGGCTCTAGCGCCAAATTCTGTTTTGGAAACAGCCGCTGGCAGCGGCGTTGTTGCAAGGGCTCTAGCGCCAGTTCTTGACGCTGATACTCGCTATGTCGTGAGTGACCTCAATCAACCGATGTTGGATCATGCGTCCAATAAGCAAGGGCCTGATGCACGGAT
>JAJFID010000075.1 GCA_021775325.1 Rhodospirillales bacterium | reverse complement strand
ATGCGCCTGCCCAGTTCGGTCAACGTCAGGTTGCGTGCATGTCTGAGCTGACGGACCTCATGTCCCAGGTCCTCCACATCGGCATCCCATTCGCGCGCGTTTTGTGTCTTCATGGCAGGTTCTTTTTCATATCGCACATCCTGCCCTGAGGCCTTCAAGCACAGCTTCTTCCGCCGTACGCGGGCTCAGACAGTCTCCGATTGAAATTACAGTGCCGCCAAAGACCGACAATGCAGACTGCAATTCGTTGACTGGTGCATAGGCATGGCTTGTGACAATGGTATCAATGCCTTCCAGAATGACAGGCTCACCCGTGATGGTGTGTTTCAGATAGGCGGTGGTGCCGTCTGCACCGAACAGGTCTGTATAGGGCACAACAGCGACGCCGAGGCGATGAAGTTCACCATTCCAGATATCGCGGACGATGCCCTGAATGTGTTCTCCCGCAACTGTGCCGCTGACGCACAACTGCACCTGACAGCCATCCCGTGCCAGTTTTTCCGCCACGCCTAGTCCCACCCAGTCGCAGCGCCAATCCGCCACCACGACCGATTGACCCACATTGGTATCGCCACGAATGACGTCCCATGCGTCGACAATGTGAGCGTCTTCCAATTCTTCAACAGCAGGAATACAAGACTGAGCGCCAGTGGCGAGAATGATGGCGTCGGGATTTTTTTCGCGAACCAGGTCTGCCGTGACACAGGTTCCTGAATGAACGGAGACTCCGGCCAGTTCCATCTCACGGACAAGATTGGTGACGATGCCACCAAACTCAGCCCGGCCCGGCAACAGTTGCGCCAGCAGGGCCTGTCCACCCAGTCTGTCGGATTTTTCATAAAGCGATACCCGGTGTCCGCGCTGGGCCGCCACGCAGGCAGCTTTCATGCCGCCGGGACCACCGCCAACAATCATGACATCCCGTGGGCGATCCGAGACAGGTAGTGGATCGTACTGAGATTCGCGTCCGGTTTCCGGGTGCTGGATACAGGAAATTTTTTCATGATTGAGCCGATGACCGACGCAGGCCTGATTGCAACCGATACAGGCCCGGATGTCCTCAAATTTTCCAGCCTGCGCCTTGTTCGGTGCGTCCGGGTCACAGATCAGGGCCCGCGCCATGCCGCACATGTCAGCCTGACCATCGGCAATGATCTGTTCGGCGGTTTGCGGTTGATTGATCCGCCCGGCGACAAGGACCGGTTTGGAGACGCTCCGTTTCACAGCGGCGGAATAGGGTGCCACATAACCCGCATCCATTGCCATGGGCGGGAACACGTGGGTCCAACCTCGTGCGTCGGCAGACGATCCGGCAATGACGTTGAAATAGTCGACCTGACCGTCATGATCAATGGCTTGGCAGATTTCCAGGACATCGCCGGACGCAAGCCCTGAGTCCGTCATCTCGTCGCCGGAAATTCGGAGGCCGACAACCATCTGGTCTCCAACCTTGTCACGCACATCCTGTATACAGGCGCGCAGGAACCGCAGGCGGTTTTCAAAACTTCCACCGTACTCGTCTTCCCGTGTGTTTGATCTCAGGTTGAGGAACTGCGAGGTGAGGTAGCCCATGCTCGCCATGATCTCCACGCCATCCAGGCCCGCACTCAGGAACCGTCTGGCGGCGTCGCCGTGGGCGGTGACAATGTCATGGATCATCTGGATGTCCATGGCTGCGGGGACGATCTTGTAACGGTCGTGCGGCGTCGTGGAGGCCGAATACGCAACACCTCTGGCACCATCCACGGTCGCCCGCACGGCATTGCCTGCATGAAACAACTGTCCAAATACTTTACAGTCATAACCGTGGCAGGCATTGGCAAGTTGACTGAGGCCGGGGATACAGGCGTCGTTGTCGGCAATCAGGAACATGTCCGGAAACCGGTAGGTGGAATGAATATTCATGCCCTCAAGGATGATCAGGCCTGCACCACCGCGGGCGCGGGCTTCGTGGTAGCGCACCATGTCCGTGCTGACCAATCCGTCTCGGGTGCCGAGCGTGGTGCCGTGGGCGGGCGAGAACAGCCGGTTTTTAAGCGTAACGTTGCCGACTTGAATTGGCGAGAACAGGTGCGGAAAAGCCGTCATGGTGACTCTGTGGCCTGAATCATTAATCGAGAAATTTATAATGCATGTCCATAAATTTATTTCAATTAAAAATTCTTGATTAAATTTTTAATTTGGATGATGATTTTTGATAACCTGATTTGTACTGGATAATTGGATGCCGGGTTCTGGAGATACCCATACGCGATTGGATGCGGTCTCCCGTCGTATATTGACGCAGACGTGCATGAATGACCTTCGTGCGCCCCTGGGCGAGGCCCATGCCTTGCCCAACGCCGCCTATACTGATCCAGAGTTTCTGGAACTGGAAAACGCCCGCCTGTTTGCCCCCGGATGGGTACTGGCCGGGTTTGGTGGTTGTATTCCGGACGCAGGGGATGGCCAGCCGGTTGAAATTGCCGGGGTGCCGTTGATTCTGGTGCGTGGTCGTGACGGTCAGGTTCGTGGTTTTCAGAACGTCTGTCCGCACAGAGGATCGCGGCTTTTGTCTGAGCCCTGCGCGGGCAAATCTCTTCTGACGTGTCCCTATCATTCCTGGGCATTTGATACCGAAGGCATGCTCAGAAATCGCCCCCATTTTTTCGGACCGGAACAGCATCAGGCCATCAAGGACGACAGTGGCCCCAATCTCATACCTGTGCGCACCCAGATGTGGCACGATCTGATTTTTGTCAATATGTCGGGCGATGCCCCGGCGCTGGACGATTTCCTGGCACCCGTAACAGATCGTATGGACGGTTACGATATGACGGCCCTGCGTTATGCGGGCAGCACGTCATTTGAGGTGGAGGCCAACTGGAAGTTTGCGGTTGAGAACTATATTGAGCCCTATCATGTGTTTTCACTGCACCCGCGCCTGCTGAGCTATGCACCCATGTCTGTGCGCCAGCCCAGCAAAATCGATGGTCACTGTTTTTATAACGAGTACACAGTGCCAACAATGGAAGAGGGGCGGGGTGAAGGGCTTCCCCACTGGCCCGGCATGCCCGAGGCATGGCAGCGCCGGGGAATGTGGTTTCATCTTTTCCCGACCCTCAGCGTCGAAGTTTATGCGGATCAGTTCACGGTATTTCACATCATCCCGACCGGCCCCGATACCACCCGCGAGGAACTGCATTTCTATCTGATCGGCGATGCAGCCACGTCCGAACATTATGCGAACGCCCGCCAGCAGGTGTTTGATACGTGGCATGATCTTAATCTGGAAGACATGGATGTGCTGAAACGCCTTCAAGCCGGTCGCCGGGCACCGGGATATAATGGTGGCAGTTTTTCGCCCTTTTGGGATGAGGCACCGGTGGCCTTCAGCCGCCTGGTCGGTGAGGCGCTTGTTGTCGATGACTGAACATACGGGTTTTGGAGTACAGTAAATGAAAATCACAGGCATCCGCGTATACCGCATGGATCTGAGTTATGTTGGCGGTGAGTATGCCTGGGGAAGGGGCAACGTTATTGATACGGCTGTCACAACCGTGATTGCCATTGATACGGATGCCGGACTCACCGGCGTGGGTGAATTCTGTCCCTGCGGTAACAACTATATGGATGCCCATCAGGAGGGTACGGAGGCTGCGGCCCGTCTTTTGGCCCCTGTATTGCTGGGCGAAGACCCGCGACAGGTTGGCCGCATTGAACGGCTGATGGACAATACGGTTCGTGGTCACGGTTATGCCAAGGCACCGTTCGATGCGGCGTGCTGGGATATCCTGGGCAAAGCGACGGGGCAGCCCGTCTGGATGCTGCTGGGCGGTAAACTGATCGATGGGGCGCCCATGTACCGGGTGGCCCCTCAAAAACCGCTGGCCGAGACCATCGAAGAAATGAACCGGTATCGGGAGATGGGGTATCGCCATTTCCAGATCAAGGTCGGTGGTGATGCGACTACGGATATTGACCGTATCCGCTCAACCATGGCGGTGCTCAAACCCGGCGAGAAGGCCTATGCCGACGCCAATCAGGGCTGGACCGTTAACGAGGCCGTGCAAGTGGTGCGCGCGGTCAGTGATCTTGACGTGATGATCGAGCAGCCCTGCCAGACCTATGAAGAATGCATGCATGTGCGTGCGCATACGGATTTGCCCATGAAACTGGATGAATGTGTCACCGGCATCCACGTGGCCCAGCGCATTGTTCAAGACAAGGCGGCCGAGGTGATCTGCCTGAAAATTTCCAACCTGGGCGGATTGTCCAAAGCCCGGCGGGTGCGTGATTATCTGATCGACAATGGGCTGTCTGTGGTTGCCGAAGACACCTGGGGTGGGGAAATCACCACCGCAACCCTGTCCCATCTGGCCGCGTCCACACCGCCAGAGCTGCTGTACAACACCACGGATCTGCATAACTACAACACCGAACACACCGGCACGCCCGGACCGGAGACACGGGACGGGAAACTGTTTGCTTCCGACGCACCCGGCCTTGGGGTCGAGCCGGACTATGGCGCACTGGGCGACCCTGTGGCTGTTTATGGTGACTAGGCACAGTTTGTGAATCTTGTCTGCTTCGGCGCTGGAACCAGACCTTCCGGTGACAATAGAAAAACTTCCGTAGCTGGGCGAGGCTGTGTAAAAACGAATTCTTGTGCGAGAAAACGAAACATTGATTCGTGAATCGAGCTTTCACGGCAACATAGTCTTACCCATGAAGATTCGTTGTTTCAATTGTTGCGTGGTGCTCTGTAGTGCCGACGTTTTTACACAGCCTCGACCCCTAGCGGAACAAATGATGAGCCGAGATACTTCGGGCAAATTTAAGAACTAGCCAATGGCATCAACCCGTTTTCCAATACCATAGGGCATATGCTGCGCTATCTTCGGAGTTGCTCCCAGATTGATTGCGCAACAATGCCAACGTCTTTGTCGCGCTTACGCATTTGAAACAGGTGTGATTGACGTTTTTGATAGCCTTCCACATTGAGAACTACCAACTCGCCTTGAGCCAATTCATCATCGATCATATGTGTAGGAATACCGCCCCAACCTAACTTCGCCAATAATATCTCTTTTTTGGCAGCAAAGTCCGAAACGGTCCAACGAAGGCCGCCTGGAAGCAAATCCCTGCTTTGTGCAAACTCGCCACTACTGCTGTCGGCAACGACCACTTGTGTATAGCTTTGCATCTCGCTGATAGTCTTCATGTGCGAACTTCGTGCGGGTTCGAAGTCTGGATGGGCTACCGGCACAATTGTTACCTGTGCGAAGGATAACGCCTCTACCTGCTCAACAGGAACGCCATCCATCGTTGCAATAATGATGTTGGCATCATTTCGTAACAGTCGCTCAATCGGTCCCCCCATGCTCTCCCGCGACAATCGTATATGTGTGGCCGGGTATTCATCCCTGACGGTGCCGATGATTTCAAGAACGTGTTTCAATGGAAACGTGGCGGTGACGGCTATAAAGACTTCTGGCTCTTGCTTGGCGCTCAGGTTTTTGGCAATGGTGCTAAGCTCTTTCATCTGCTGCATTACGCGTGTTGCTTGCCGATAAAACACCTCTCCTCGTGGGGTCAGGGTTGGTCTGTATTCTTCACGAGATAGCAAAATGATATCGATCTCGGTCTCAAGTTTTTTGAGCATGTGGCTAATGGCTGATTGGGATTTGTTCAGCCGCTCGGCCGCGCCTCGAAAGGTTCCTTCTGTGACGATGGCGTGCAGCACGACCAATTGCTCATGTGTTATCATGCAACTCGACTTTCGATCTAATTGATTAGTATTTTAGATCGTGATGGTGAAAAAACAATATTATTAGTGAAGCATAATTATTGGTACCGTTCCCGAGTTCACATAGTCAAACCTCAGAAAGGGAACCTCTTATGAAACTTCATTACAAACCCGGCGCGTGCTCATTGGCGTCTCACATCATCCTGAACGAACTCGGCATCTCGTTCGAACTCGACAAGGCCGACACCGATGCGGGCAAGACCGAAGCAGGCGAGGATTTCCGTAAAATTAGCCCGAACGGCTATGTTCCAGCATTGGTCACCGACCACGGTGAGATCATTACGGAAAACCCTGCTGTGCTGCAGTATCTGGCCGATCAATCACCCGATGCCGGGCTTGCGCCGCCGAACGGTACGCTGGAGCGCTCTCGGCTTCAGGAAACACTCAACTTCGTATCGTCGGAACTTCATAATTCCTTCGGCCCGTTCTTTTCGGGTACTGTGCTTGATGATGACGCAAGGCAGCAAGCCGAGGCCGTTGTCGGAAGCCGCGTCGCCCATATCGAACGAAGTCTCGCAGACGGCCGCGCCTTTCTTCTCGGCGACACTTTTACCGTCGCGGACGCCTATGCCTTCGTCGTGCTCAATTGGGCAGGTTTTGTCGGGGTGAGCCTTGACGCGTGGCCGAAAACCCAAGCTTACGTGGCACACATCGCGGCTCGTCCCGCTTCGATCAAGGCGATGGTCGCAGAGGGCCTGATCGAACAGGAACAGGTGGCATGACCAGCTTTTCCGCAATAACTGGCGTGTTGGAGACCTATTTCGAGGGTCTCTATCACGCCGACATTGAAAGGTTGGGAATCTCGTTTCATCCAAAGGCGATCTACGCAACGGCAGACGAAACGCCGTTGCTCTATCGCACGATGGATGAATATTTCCCGGTGGTGGCGAAGCGCGTATCCCCAGCATCGCAGGATGAACCCCGGCGTGACGTGATCGAGTCCATAGAGTTCGCGGGCGAGAACACCGCCTTTGCCCGCGTGCGGTGTTCCATCGGTACGAAGGATTTTGTCGACTTCCTGACCCTTGTGCGAACCGATGGCGCATGGCGGATCATGACCAAGGTTTTCCAAATCACTGAACGCGACATCTGAAAGGAACCGATATGCCCTATGTAAACATCAAGGTGACCCGCGAGGGCGTCACCACCGATCAGAAGGCCGAGTTAATCAGCGGCGTTACCGACTTGCTGGTCCGGGTTCTCGACAAGTCTCCAGCGACGACATTTGTCGTTATCGACGAAGTTGCGCTTGAGGACTGGGGGGTCGGTGGCCTGCCGGTAGAACAGTACAGACGCGAAGCGGCGGGTTGATCTAAATGTCCATTCGCACGCCTCTCTGTGATCTGTTTGATATCGAACACCCCGTTCTTCTGGCACCGATGGCGCGCGTCAGCGGCGGCGCGCTTGCCGCGGCAGTGAGCCGGGCCGGTGGTTTGGGTCTGATCGGTGGTGGTTACGGCAGTGCCGATTGGCTCGAGCACGAGTTCGAGGCAGCCGGCGATGCGCGGGTCGGGGTGGGCTTTATCACCTGGTCGCTGGCCCGTCAGTCATATCTGCTTGATCTAACCCTTGAGCGTGCTCCCGTCGCGCTGATGCTCTCGTTCGGTGACTTCCAACCGTTTCTCCCCAGAATTAGGGGAGGAAAGACGAAGTTCATTGTTCAAGTGCAGACGCTGGACCAGGCGCGCGAAGCTGTGGATGCTGGAGTGGATGCCATCGTGGCGCAGGGCACGGAGGCAGGCGGTCATGGCGGTGCGCGGGCGACGTTGCCCTTTGTTCCAGCGGTTGTCGATATAGCGAAGGAAATACCGGTCATCGCCGCAGGAGGCATCGCCGATGGTCGTGGGTTGGCTGCGGCTCTCGCGCTTGGGGCCTCGGGCGTGTTGTGCGGAACCGGCTTCTTTGCCAGCGATGAATCCCTCGCCAGCGATAATGCTAAACAAACTGCCGTCAGCGGTTCCGGTGACGACACCGAGCGCAGTTCCATATTCGATATAGCACGCGGCCTAAATTGGCCGCCCGACTGGAACAACCGCGCTATGCGAAATTCCTTCACCCAGCAATGGAGTGAGGACATTGAAGGCCTTAGGCAAAATCTCGCCGAGGAGCAGGTTCGTTTTGAAGCCGCTTGGACTGCGGATGATACAGATATTGCCGCCGTGATCGTCGGGGAGGCAGCCGATCTCATCCGGGCTATCGAACCAGCGCAAGCCACTCTTCACCGAATGATTTCGCAGGCTGAAGGTCGCTTGCGGCGCATCAGGAGAATTGTTGAACCCAATAGCAAAGGATAGCGATGATGAAAAAAATCAAAGGAAGATGCCTATGCGGCGGGGTCTCGTTCGAAGTTGTCAATGCCTTCGATAAGCTGTTCTTCTGCAGCTGTGAGCAGTGCCGCCAGATCACCGGGTCGGCGTTCGCATCAAACCTTTTTGTGACAGCGGCTGGGTTCCTGTGGCTCGGTGGCGTTGAGGATATCGTCAACTATCAGGTGCCGGGGCGGGATATCTCCAAGTCGTTCTGCCGGGTCTGCGGCTCCGGTGTTCCCTGGTCTAGCGCTGACGGATCGAAGATGATCATTCCAGCGGGTTTTCTGAGCGGAGAGCCAGAAGTTTTCGAAAGGATCAGAATATTTGCCGCTGAACAACCTTCATGGGCATTGGGTTTCGAGCAGGTCAACTCACATGCAGGGTTTCCGGGTTAAAATTGGCAGATAAGGGAAGCGAGAGGAGTATCGAATGATTTGGCACCTTGATGACCATGTTCAGACAAGCGCAGGCAGGGTTGCCGCCGGAAAATGTGGTGAGGGGCGGGATCTTGTGCTTGCCCACGGTTGGCCTTGGTCCTCGTTCTCGTGGCATCGCGTAGTTCCAACATTGGCAAAACACTATCGCGTTCACTGGTATGACATGCCGGGGTATGGCCAATCTAACAAACAACCTGTTCAGCGCACGTCTCTCGATGTTCAAGGTCAAATATTTTCCGAAATGCTGGATTATTGGGGGCTAGAAAGACCCAATGTCGTCGCGCATGATTTCGGCGGTGCTGCCACACTTCGCGCCCACTTACTACATGGCTGTGAGTTTGATCGTTATGTGCTGATGAACGTGGTTGCGATGCGCCCATGGGGTTCAGAGTTTTTTGATCACGTCGGACGACATGTAGATGCATTCACGGGACTGCCACCTCACATACACAAAGCGGTTGTCGAAGCCTATATTCAGGGAGCGATTGTCGATCAAATTGACACAGTGGACCTTACCAACCTCGTCGCACCATGGTTGACTGATGATGGCGCGGGCAGTTTCTACCGACAATTCGCACAAGCCGACGAGTGTTTCACGGCCGAGGTTGAGCCTCTTTTCGGAGAGATACGCTGTCCTGTTAAAATTATCTGGGGCGAGGATGATCCTTGGATACCTCTTTCAAGAGGCAAAGCACTCCATGGCTTGATTCCACACGCTACATTTGAGACGTTGCCCGGTGTTGGTCACTTGCCACAGTTAGAGGCCCCTGATCGCGTTCTGGACAAATTAACAGTGTTTATGGTTGGTCAAGGTCACTAATTGTCATTCAAGAAATGACAGCCTCGGCTAGTTGCAGAACTTTCTCAACCCGAACACAGGTGTCCGATTTGCATCGGCAAGCAGACACTGAATGATCATGGTGTATGAGACGCCATATCGGGTTTTGGCAAAGTTGAGACGATGATGTCGGTCAGCTAACGAACGCCTTGACAAATTACCTATTTAGGATTATAAACGTATTTGCGGTATTTGACATTGTGAATATGCATTGCATGACAGGTGTTACCCGGCAGAATCTTTGTGTGATTCGAGAGGGACCACCGTGTGGCCCGAGAAGAAAAACCTGTTGCCGGGGTTTGGTGGGCCGCCGTTGTGGTGGTTGCGCCCTGTGTCTGGGAGCATGATGATGAGACTGTGCTGGGTCCATTTGTCCTGCAATCGACACTTCCGGACAATGACGGTCTTTGCGGACCGGTGAAAAACGTGGCCGGATGTGTGCCGATGTGAACACGGATTTTGGCCTCACGACGCCGATAACGCGCTGATATATAACGATTATTGCGAAATGCAGACATCGAAGGGGTGAAATGTGTGAACAAACGTCGGCGAATGTCTACATTCGGACAATTCCGTCAATGATTTCAACGGGCCCGTGTGTACATGCCGGGATTTGGCGCGACTGTTCGAATTCCGCCAACGCCCCGGTAAGGCCACACCGGCTGTTCAGTTCACATAAAGAAACCCGTTGCCCGACCACCGGTCAGAAAGGCGCCTCACCGAACCTCCATGAAAATTTTCTGCAGCCGGAAAGCATGGAAGGAAGACACCAGAGGTGTCCGCGATTATCCGGCTTACGCGTCGTCCATCTCCGCGAACACACGGTTTGCGATGCGGTGGCATTCCACGGCGACGGGCACGCCGCAGTAGATGGCGATCTGGTTGAGGATGGCTTTTAGTTCATCCCGCGTGACGCCGTTCTTGATGGCTCCCTTGAAATGAAGCTCCCATTCGTGCATGCGGTTGAGTGCCGCAATCATGGCGACATTCAGCATGGAGCGGGTTTTCATATCCAGGGTTTCATCACCCCAGCCCGCACCCCAGCAGAACTCGGTCAGAATTTCCTGGAAGTCCTGGCTGAACTCGCTGGCATTGGCGAGGGATTTTTCCACGTAAGCCTCACCCAGAACAGCTTTTCGCTTGGCCAGCCCCCGGTCGAATCGTTCCTTGTCCATCGTGCGATCTCCAGTTGTGTATGTGCAAGTGTCAGTGTGGCTAATGCCTACAGGGTCTTGCAGACTTCGTCGAGTGTTTCAATGGTCCGCGCGAAGTCCGCGTCGGTGTGAACGGCGGATATGAACCGGCGGACACCGGGCAGGACATAAATCCCCCGGCGCAGCATTTCGGTGTCCAGTTTTCGCATGGCCACCAGATCACTGTTCATCATATCCACCTGGGTTTTGGGCAGGGTATCCATAAACAGAAACTGCCAGAAGGATTTGTCACCAGCCGCCAGTGCCGGCACACCGTGGCGATCCAGTACTTCCTGCATGCCCGCAAGGAAGTTGGCCGAATTGCCGTGCAGGGTTTCGAAGAATCCAGGTTGGGAGATGATATCAAGTGAGGCGATTGTGGCCGCCGCTGCAACGGGATTGCCGTGCAGGGTTCCATTCATATAAGCGTAGTCCGGCTGGCCCTTTTTTGCCGGGTTGGCACCGTCGATGATATCCGCACGTCCCGCCACGCAGGCCAGCGGGCCGCCTGCGCCAATGACCTTGCCATAGGTTGCCAGATCGGGGATGACACCCTGCATCTCCTGGGCGCCGCCCCAGGCCACCCGGAACCCGGTGACAACCTCGTCAAACATCAGGATGATATTTTTCTCGTCGCACAGCGCCCGCAGTCCCTGCAAAAATTCAGTGTCGGCCATGATGATGCGCTGAAGGCATTCCACCACAATCACCGCCAGATCATCACTGTTTGCCGATACGATACTGCGCACGGTCTCCAGATCATTGTAGGGCGCGACCAGCACAGACGACTGCAACTGTTCCGGCACACCACCGGAGTTGGCAGCCGCGACGGGGTAGTTTTCCTGCCTGGTCGGGAAAACCGAGTACATGGAGTAATCATGATTGCCGTGATAGGCACCTTCAAACTTAAGTATCTTGTTTCGACCCGTAAAAGCGCGGGCCATGCGCATGGCGTACATGGTGGCTTCGGAACCCGTGGTCGCGTAGGCGATCTTTTCCGCGCACGGGATCGCATCCACCAGCCAGTCCGACAGTTCAATAGCCGTGTCATTCAGCGTGCCAAAATAGTGCATGCCGCGCTCGGCCTGTTTTTTAACAGCCTCCACCAGTGCCGGGTGGCAATGGCCCAGCAGGTGCGCACCGGCACCGCCCACGTAATCGATGTACTCCGTGCCTTCCACAGAGCGCAGTCTTGAGCCGGAACCGCTCTCGATCACAAACCGCACATCATCTGCCAGTGCATAACCGCCCAGTCCCGCACCCGGCAACGTGCGTTCGGCGATCTCGTAATAATCACTCTGGTTCATGGTTTTAACTCCGAGGCTTTTCATTGTCGGGATCATAAACCGGTGCTGACAGCACTGTGGCTTTTCGCATGTGCGCCAGTATATGAATTTCAAGCTCTGTGCCCGGTGCCGATGCGTCCGGTTTGACGAATGCATGGGCGAGGCTTTTTTGCACGGTATGGCCGTATCCACCGGAGCTGACCTGTCCCACGCGTTTGCCGTTCATATAGACGGTCTCGCTACCGACACAGTCCGCGCCATCCGCGTCCACTTCCAGATACACGCAGACCCAGGGCAGGGGATTGTCGAGGCTGGTTTGAGTTTCGTCGCGACCGATGAAATCACCCTTGTCCATCTTTACGAACGCCATGACGCCCGCTTCCGGCAAGGTCACTTCCGTGGTCAGTTCCGATGCCCCCTCGAACCCTTTTTCCAGGCGCATGGAATTAAGCGCGTATGATCCAAAGTTCGCAATGCCATGGTTTTCGCCTGCCGCCCACAGGGTGTCATACACGGCCAGCAGGCCATCCATCGGCACATGCAGTTCCCAGCCCAGCTCGCCCTGATAGGACATGCGCATGGCCCTGATGTTATCCACACCCGCAACGGTGATGGTTTTTGCCTTCAGCCATTTCCAGTTGTCGTTGTCCAGCGGCTGTTGTGTGGTCCGTGACAGCACATCACGGGACCGGGGCCCCGACAGAACAAGGCAACCATAGTCCCTGGAAACGACGGTTATTGTGACGTCGTTGTCTTCTCGATGTTTGTTGAGCCAATCCCGGACACGAAGTTCGGAGAACGCGGCAAACATCAGGTAGTAGTGGCTCTCGGCCATACGGGCGACTGTGATTTCCGCTTCGATGGTCCCCTTGTGATTCAGGATATGGGTCAACACGATACCGCCTTCGGTCCGTGGTGCCCTGTTGGCAATGATACGATTGAGGAAGCTTTCCGCGTCCGGGCCGGTGACATCAATTTTGCCAAATCCGGACAGGTCCATGATGCCAACGCGCTCCCGCACGGCCTGGCATTCTGCGGCAACGGCGCGGAAGTGATCGGCCCGCTGAAAACTGTGGCAGTCCTGTTGCTCCATATCATCAGGGGCAAACCAGCGCGGGCGTTCCCAGCCGAAAATTTCCTCGTAGACTGCGCCCGACGCTTTCAGCTGGTCATACAGCGTGCTGGTTTTTACCGGCCGACCCGCCGTGCGATTGAAACCGGGGAAGGGGATTTCATGGCGCAGAATATAGTCTTCGCGCGCCTTTGTGATCTGATAGTTCCTGTTGGCGAAATCACCATAACGGCGCGGATCAAAATCCCGCATGTTGATGTCGGCTGCCCCATGAACCATCCACTGGGCCAGATACTTGCCGGCACCGGGCCCCCAGGCGATACCCACTTGTGATCCGCAACAGCACCAGAAATCGTCAAGGCCGGGTGCCGGGCCCAGCAACATATTGCCATCCGGTGGATGTGTAATGGCACCATGGATGGTTTTTTTGATGCCCAGTTCGGCCAGAACAGGCATGCGCTCAAATGCGTTTTCCAGCCAGGGCATGATGCGGTCGAAATCAGCCTCGAACAATTCGTTTTCGGACTCCCAGGGCGTACCATCGTCCCACACCGTGTTGGGGTTGGCTTTTTCGTAGATGCCGATGAGACCGGATTTTTGTTCCATGCGAATATAGCCGGACACTTCCCGGTCATCGCGGACAACGGGCAGCTCTTTTTCCAGTTCCAGAAACTCAGGCACCGTGTCCGTGACAAGATAGTGGTGGGTCATATTGGTGATAGGCATGTCCAGCCCCACCCATTCACCGATCTGGCGGGCGTAAGTGCCGCCCGCATTGACCACAATCTGACATGTGATGTCCCCCTGCTCGGTAATGACTTTCCATTCGCCACCATCTGTTCTCTCAATTCCGGTCACACGGTTATGCCGCACAATCCTGGCACCCATTTGCCGCGCACCTTTGGCCAGTGCCATGGCGGCACCAGCCGGGTCCACATGGCCGTCATTGGGGGTGTGTAATGCGCCAAGAACGCCATCCAGATTGTAAAAAGGATGCAGGCTGGAAATTTCGTCAGTGCCAATAATGTCCAGTTCCAGACCCAGACCGCGGGCAACACTCAGGGTGTATTTCAGCCAATCGATTTCGTCGGTGTTGTAAGCCAGACGAAGCGAGCCGCACCCGTGCCATGTGGCAGACTGCCCGGTCTCTTCCTCCAGCCTGGGATACAACTCCGTGCCGTACTTCACCATATTGGCGAGGCCCCAGTGCGAGGTCGAGTGGCTGATCTGGCCGGCGGCATGCCATGTGGAGCCCGATGTCAGTTCGGCTTTCTCCACCAGCATGCAATCGGTCCATCCCTCCTTGGCGAGGTGATAGAGCAGCGAACATCCCATGATGCCGCCGCCGATGATAACCACGCGGGCCTGAGACTCCATTTTGTGCACTCCAGATGAACTTAGTTGATGACACCATGACCGAACATGTGTACCATCGTCAACCATGAATGATACAAATGTACCAGAAATCGACTTGACCTCTACCGGCGGCGTGACACAACCTGTTGTGGACCGTTTGCTCGACAACCTGCCAGCCATGAGTCCGCAGCTTCGAAAAGCTGCCCGTTACGTGCTGGATAATCAGCACGAAGTCGGCATGACGTCGATCCGCGATCTGGCGGATTCCGCTGATGTAAAACCGAACACATTGGTCCGCATGGCCCGTGCTGTGGGGTTCGATGGTTTCGACGATTTCCGCGAACCTTTTCGTCAGGCCCTGCGGGAACGGCGTGAGGACTTTCCGGACAAGGCCCGTTGGTTACAGGAGGTCGCCCATAGTGGGCGGCATGGGCGTCTGCTGGGTGAAATGGCGGCGGCTGCCTTCGATAACATTCAGGAACTCTACACGGCATTTACCGCTGATCAGGTCAAGGTGGCAGCGGATGCGATTGTTGGCGCGAGAACAACCTATGTGCTTGGCGTGGGTGTCGGGTACTCCCTTGCCCATAACTTCGCTTATCTGGCTGGTATGGCGCTGGACCGCGTGCTCGCAATTCCGCAGGACGGCAGTTTACCCATTGACGGTATTACCCGCGCGGGTCCTGACGACGTTCTGCTGGCGATGACCTTTCAACCCTATCGACGTGAGGTGGTGGATGCCGTGGAATTTGCCAGTGAGCGTGGTCTCTCGGTGATTGGGCTGTCGGATTCAATCAGCTCTCCTATTTTGAGATTTGCAGATCATCCGTTTTGCATACCCACCGACTCACCACAGTTTTTTACATCAACTGTGGGAACAGCGGCCTTTCTGGAAACCCTCATGGCATTCGTTATTGCCGAGGCGGATGCGGAAGCTGTTGAGCGTATTGAGCAATTCCATGCCCGCCGCCGCGATGTGGGTGTATACTGGACAGAAGATACTTAGGGACGAATATCATGTCTGACGTAACCTTGGCCAAGGCGCTGGACCCGCATTTCTATACGGATCCTGAAATCTACAAACGCGAGCATGATGGTATCTTCTTCCGCACGTGGCAGTACGCTGGCCATATCTCACAACTGTCGCAGAGGGGTGGCTATTTTACCTTCGATCTGAATGGTCAGCAGCTTTTTGTCATTCGTGATGGTGACGAGATTCGCGCATTCTACAATGTGTGTCCCCATCGTGCTCATGAACTGCTGTCTGGCTCCGGCTGCGTTAAGCGGATCGTCTGTCCCTACCATTCATGGACATACCAGACTGATGGTCGGCTCATGGCGGCACCAAACAGCGACAAGGTTGAAGGGTTCGACAAGTCGAAAATCTGTATCACGCCGGTCCGGCTGGAAGTGTTCTGCGGGTTCGTGTTTGTCAATCTGGACCCCGCTGCCAAACCCATGTCCCAGTGGTATCCCGGCGTCGCTGAAGAACTGCGAGACTTTGTGCCGCACATTGATGACCTGAAGCCTTACAAGACCAACGCAGTGGAAGAGTCCTGCAACTGGAAAGTCACGGTCGAAAACTACAGCGAGTGTTACCACTGTCCAACAAACCATCCCACGTTTGCAAACGGTGTGATCGACCCAAAAACATACGACATTCGACCACAGGGTCACTGCCTGCGTCATACAACAGTTTCTGCCAACCTTGATCAGATGAGCTATCCCATTGACGCTGATGCCAACCCGAGGGCCACGGAATACAGTTCCTGGTTCCTGTGGCCATCGTTCTCGTTTCAGGTCTACCCCGGTAATGTGCTGAACACATACTTTTTCAAGCCTGTCGATCATCTGAACACGACTGTGTATCGCGGCTGGTATACGGTCGGTGGGGGTGAATCAGACGTGATTGATATGTTGGCACAGCAGGATCTGGATACCACCGTTGCGGAAGATATTCGTCTGGTTGAATCCGTGCAGCGCGGCCTCAGCAGTAAGGGGTATCAGGCGGGAACGCTGATCATTGACCCTGATTTCGGTGTTGCCAGCGAACATTCAGTGCATTCACTCAACACCTGGGTGCGCGATGCGCTTGGGATGTGATTTCATACACTTGGTATAACGCTTGCAGTTTGAGCTCATCTTACGGATATTCTCGACATTCGTTGCTAAAGAGTTGTGAAGATGGCCGCCGATAATCAGTCCGGGAACGGTTCGAGCGATGATCAGGCTATCCAGACAGGATGGCTTGGCTCATGTCAGCGCGTGCTGGAGTCACAGGGGTTTCAACGGGCAATTACGGCGATCATCGCCATCAACGCTATTACACTTGGACTGGAAACCAATCCGAAAGCCATGGCACTGGCCGGCGATCTCCTGTTCTTGCTTGATCGTTGTATTCTGGTTGTGTTTGTTGTCGAGCTCTCAGCGAAGCTTGTTGTTTACAGAACCCGCTTTCACCGGGATCCGTGGAACATCTTTGATTTCATTGTCGTCGGGTTTGCGCTTGTTCCGGCGACGGGCAGCCTGTCTGTGCTTCGTGCGTTGCGGATCCTGAGAATTCTACGCCTCGTTTCGTCTGTGCCGTCCATGCGCCGTGTCGTAACTGCGTTGCTCCGTGCTATTCCGGGAATGGGCTCCATCATTGCACTGCTGTCACTGTTGTTCTACGTGTTTGCGGTCATGGTCACAAAGTTGTTTGGCCCCGCATTTCCCCACTGGTTTGGGAGTGTGGGCGAATCCGCCTACACCTTG
This sequence comes from Rhodospirillales bacterium, assembly GCA_021775325.1. Classification (GTDB taxonomy): domain Bacteria; phylum Pseudomonadota; class Alphaproteobacteria; order Rhodospirillales; family Casp-alpha2; genus JABJGO01. Next base: position 394 of record JAJFID010000075.1, on the reverse strand, counting down.
TTCCAGATCATGACGCTGGAAAGCTGGTCCATGGGCATTGTCCGGCCTGTTATGGAAACCTATCCGCTGGCCTGGCTGGTGTTTATTCCGTTTATTCTTGTGACATCATTCACCGTGTTAAATCTGTTCATCGGCATCATCGTAGACGCCATGCAGGGACAACATCAGGAGGAACGCGACGCAGAGGATGAGGCAGTGGCCGCGCGAAGTCGTGACGAACGAACGGAGATTCTACGAGAGCTGAAGGCATTGAGGGCCGAAATATCCGGTTTAAAGGGCGGCGGATAGCCCTAATGCCGCTCAAACAGCAGACCTCTGTGGCGGTTGATTGTCGAAATTACGTCAATAAACAACCAAATGCCACTAAGGCGACTACCCCAACAAGGGTATTTTC
>JAJFID010000074.1 GCA_021775325.1 Rhodospirillales bacterium | reverse complement strand
CGTGGGTGATGGCGATACGGACATGGCGCTGAAGATGCTGTCGCCGCTGGCTGCCAGTCAGGGAACCGATATGCTGCATGACGCCCATGCGGCACTGGTCAATACGTCCGCCGGACGGCTGGACGAAGCCGAGAAACTGTTCGGCACCCTGCTGGAAAGCCAGGGCTCCATGACCATCCGCACCACCGAGTTGTTCGGTTCGCTGTATGAGACGATGGGACAGTTCGACAAGGCCGCCGCGCTGTATAACGGTTATCTGGACGAACATGGACCCTCGCGCTATATCGGTGCCGCGCTTGAGCGGGCCACCAATCAGGTGTCTTCCGGCATGGCGACCATGACAGCCCAACAGGGCGTCGCCGAAGCCATGTATGATATGGCCAGTTCCCTGCGCCAGCAGAACTCCCATGAAACCGCGTTGCTGCTGGGTCGGCTCGGCCTGTTCCTGCGGCCTGACTTCCCGTCGCTGCAGCTCATGGTCGGCAGCACGCTTGAGAATATCGGGCGCTACGCCGACGCCAACGAGGTCTATGTGACCATCGATCCGGCTGTGCCCTATGCCTGGAATGCCCAGTTGCGCATCGCCGCCAATCTGGACGACATGGGCGAAACCGACAGCGCCATCGAGACCCTGCAGAATATGGCCCGCGACAATCCGGACAAGGCCGACCCGCTGATCGAACTGGGCGACGTATACCGGGGTGCGGAACAGTTCGGCAAGGCGGTGGAAACCTATAACGCGGCGTTCGCGCTGATCCCCGACCTGTCCGGTCGGCACTGGTCGCTGCTGTATGCCCGCGGCATATCGCTGGAGCGTTCCGGGGCCTGGGATCTGGCCGAAGCGGACTTCCTCAAAGCCCTCGAGTTCCGCCCGGAACAGCCCTATGTGCTCAACTATCTGGGTTATTCCTGGGTGGAAAAAGGCATGCATCTGGAGCGTGCCGGCGACATGATCCGCAAGGCCGTGGAACTGCGCCCCAATGACGGCTACATCGTCGACAGCCTGGGCTGGGTCTATTACCAGATCGGCGACTACGCCAACGCGGTCAGCGAGCTGGAACGCGCGGTGGAACTGCTGCCCGACGATCCGATTGTGAATGATCATCTGGGTGATGCCTACTGGCAGGTGGGTCGCACCCGTGAGGCCCGGTTCCAGTGGCGACGGTCCCTGAGCCTGGAGCCCGACGCCAAAACCGCACCGCTGATCGAAAGCAAGATCCAGTCCGGCCTGACCGACGGTTCATCGGACGACGGCAACGGCTAGGACGTATCCGTCACCGGGCCGCTATACCACAGGTCGCTAACGGAGCCAGTCCGCATCATGAGTTTTACCAGTGACACGCGCTTGACCAGTGACCAGGGCTTTACCAGCGAAAAGGGTCAGCCCGTCACCGTTCGCGCGCCGGCCAAGCTCAATCTGTTCCTGCATGTAACCGGGCGTCGCGCCGATGGTTATCACGAGATCCAGTCACTTGTTGTGTTCACCTCCTTTGGCGATACGGTTGCCCTTACCCCGGCGCTGGCGGGCGATGGTTTGGGGTTTTGGGCCGACGGCCCGTTTGCCCACCAGATGGGCCCCGACGCCGATAATCTGGTGCTGCGCGCGGCGCACCTGCTGGCGGACAAATACAAGCCCGCCTCACGACCAAACACGAGCGAAGACGTACGCATCCACCTGACCAAACGGCTGCCCGTGGCGGCGGGCATCGGCGGCGGCTCGTCCGATGCGGCGGCCACACTGCGGGGCCTTGCGCGCTTCTGGGGCCTCCAGGTTCCCGAGCCCGAACTCATGGCCCTGGGGCTGGAGCTGGGTGCCGATGTGCCTATGTGCCTCAAACGCGAGCCGGTTCTGGTCAGCGGTATCGGTGATAAACTCGCCCCGGCACCGGAACTGCCGTGGTTGTCCGTGGTGCTGGTCAACCCGCTCAGGGCCGTCAGCACACAGGATGTTTTCAAGGCCCGCACCGGCGATTTTTCAGACCCCATGTCAACACTCCCTGATACCCAGACCGCCGAAGCGCTCGCCCGTCTGCTGGGCGACACCCGCAACGACCTGACCGCGGCGGCGCTCATTATCGAGCCCGACATCGGCCGCGTGCTGGAAACACTCGCGGCCACCGATGCCTGCCTGCTGGCCCGCATGTCGGGCAGCGGCGCCACCTGTTTCGGCCTGTTCGCCGACAGCCACCAGGCCGGCCTCGCCCGCCAGGCCATCCACCGCGCCCACCCGGACTGGTGGGCGGAAAGCATGTCGCTGTTCTAAACCGCATCAAGTCTTGATCCCGCAGGGCGGACACCGTAAAAGAGCCCTCGCACGGCATGGCACAGCCAGGCCCGTGCCCGGATGGGGCGTCGCCAAGTGGTAAGGCACTGGTTTTTGGTATCAGCATTCGCAGGTTCGAATCCTGCCGCCCCAGCCACTGCCCCACTGCCCGACAACGTTATCCGTGGATAACGTGAGAGGGGCATCATTTTTGATATCATCAAAATATGACAGCCAGCGGCCATCGCCCGGCAGACATTGCCTGACAGAACCACAACGTGGTTCGAGAAGGGTCATTGGCAAATGACTCGAGAGGCACTGCCTGACAGGACCACCCTGTGGTCCGAGAAGCGGCCACTTTCTCTCCTGCTGTCCCAGGCCAGATTTCCCCCCATAAGTTATTAAAATCATTCATTTTGTAGAATTTCACTGCCCGGAAAGATCATCTCTTGATGATGACCTGAGAGGGTGACCACTTTTGTTCACTATTTCGACCCCTCCAGGTCTACATTTTGTTTTAAATCAATAACTTACGCGACATAATTTTCCATAATCCGGTAGACTTTTGTTCACTTTTGTAGACCCCCGCCGCTTTATTACCGTCACCCGTGATTCGTGTTCTGTTTAATATCAATACCTTATGAATTCAGTACCCGCATTTTTGTAGACCTTTGTACACCTGCTATAGACTTCAGCCGTTTCGCCGTCGCCATCAGGCTCACATTGCCTTAGAGCATAAAACCTTTATCTAGGTTTATAGTCATATTTTTGTGCAAAAGTCAAGATAATTCATACGGCGTGTGATCCCGATACCCCGTTTTCCGAGGACGACTGGCTGAACATCTGCCGGAGGATGTTATTGAACCGAGCCTGTTGAGACGCGATGCCAGCGACGCGGCGCTCCTAGCCGACGCTCCGCCAATAGGCTCATAATACAACACGTGAAATGCTAATAAATCATACATTCCGTCCGGCCTCATCAAGGAATATTTGCGCACGTGGTCGAATATTCTCTATCTCCCGACATATGCTCCATTCCATGCTGGGCTTATAGTTCGATGGCAACCGTAGAGCCTGATCAAATACGTCATCAGGTAACGATAGGACCTGTTTGCAAAGCTGAATTGCCTCATTCAGCCCGTTTTCCCTTATGTGATCATCAATGACGACCCATGGTGAATCCCAAAGGTCTGCTCCAGCCGAGTGTGAAAACATCTGCTCATTGTCAATTTGTACGAAAGTATGGTCCCGCGTAAATAGATGGCCGGGTGGCTCGTGCATTTCGCATAACATGCCGAGCATCTCGCCACGGGCCATATCAATGGCGTGTAAGATCGCCGAATCTCGGAGAACCGCAACATCATACGGATTCAACTCCATGGTCCTGTTGAGTCCGTCTAACGGGCAACATTTACACAAGTGTCCGTGCTCGTGTTCGCTTAGAAACCAGACAGCCAACTGATAGCGATCTGTAAAGTCCGCCACCGAATGACCAGAGCGAAGGGGTGGGTAATCTTGTGGTATCTTTAAGAAAGTAGAACTCTGGCATGAAACACCGAGCGCCTGAGCGATTACAGAGAACGCACGTTCGCGGACTGCATAAAAACCACCACGAAACTTCACGAGCCAACGTACACCATCAGAATCCTCGCCAACCCAGAAAGGTTGATTGTGTGCTGGCGGATACCATTCCCACCCCTCTGGTGACAGCAATGAGGGTAGCATTAGGGATGGTGGGAATTCCATTTCGAGCATAGCGTAACATTTATCCTTTATGGCCAAACCCGATAGGCTCGCTGCTTCCACAATATCCAAACGGTTTCAAAGGCATCTTTCACTATTTCCGTCGCAGATGGGAAGCATGCTTCCACCTCGGACTGTCTTATACCGTATTCGCTAAGATTGAGATATATAACCAAGTTCACACGGTGGCCGTAAAACTTCTCTACCTTCTTCTGACAGGCCATTTGAAGCCATGTAGCGGCTTGGTCGGCACGAGCAATCCAATCCTCCAGTGGGTCATCTGCGACTTCATCGAACCCCTCCCGATATTCTACGCCACGACGCCGTCCAGGATGATCGGCCTCGACAGCCTCAAAGGCTTCGACCTTGCTATGGATGAGTAATTCGAAGTCCGGCCAGTTGTCCGACACAAGTCGGACTTTCTCAGCATTCCGCACCTCGCCAATTTTGCCAGCAATCCAGGCATCGCGAAGAAAGGCAAGTCCGCTCTGATTGAACAAACTTGATGAGCCAATGGTTTTCACTACCGCCTCAACCTCGGCAAGCATCGTACATGGCGTTTGCCATTCAGAAAGACGTTCTATCAGAGTATCAATCTCATTACGGGTCAGATGGTTCATTACAAATGCCTACCTAATAGGAATCACCCCCGGAGAACAATTGCTGCCGCTATCCCGAAAGATACCGACAAATCCCGACTCACAGACCCCGGCCTAGAGTTTCAAATTTAAACCGCCAATCGTCCTCATCGTCGAGATAGTCGCTTGGTATCGTCCATCGCTGGTTCCAGTTCAGTTTCAATATTCTTTTGTACTTTCTTTTATCACTGCCTAGCCAAATGACCTATCAACCATTAGGGTCAAAAAGGTTTACTGGTCTACAGACAGCTCTTCTGTTGGTTGAGTTTCGAGGATGCTTCGCATGAAATTCCTAGTCAAATTCATAGATGGGCGATACCCAAAAACCAGCAAGTATCCGCATGTCGTTCTAGTTCAAGACAATTGGGATGACTATGGCTACAGGACTACGTTTCAAGCAACTCTACATCTATCGGAAGAAGAAGAACTTTCCCTTGGAAATATCAAAATACTTCATGAGGACCAGACTGGTGGGTTTACTCCGATGCCAAAACGGCCCTTCCAGGAACTCGGCCCGGGATACTGCTCTCTGGGTGGCAATCTGGATTACTATGAACAACTCTTCAAATGTAAGCGGTCAGTATCAATGGCTTACCTTCGAGGTTTAGGAGATGTCACGTATAATGACGACATCAAATCCGAGTTTGAGGATTTAGAAGGATATGCCGTATCAGTACTTCGTTTTAGTGGTGCCGAACGGACCATCCGAGATGCCAGAAAACTCTTCGATGGCACCAAGCCTAAATCCAAGCCCAGACGTCGTCGGCGCGGATTTAAGGTCAAATTCAAGACGAGAGTCGCCAGACTTGCCAACAGTTTCTCGATTAACTTTGATTTTCAACGAAACCGCACGCTCCCGAACCGGGTCAATGTATTGATCGGGTACAACGGTACCGGAAAAACGAAGCTACTTTCTAATTTGGCAACGGTTACCAGCGGCTATGGCTATAGGAGGAAGGAGGCACTATTGGAGAAACGGGCCGGTGGATTCGTTGGCACACCGCCGCCGTTTAAGTCGGTCATCGTCGTATCCTACAGCGCATTTGACACCTTCGTCATACCTGGACAAACAGAAATAGAAAAAACCCGCCTACAAGAGGAAGGTGATATTTTTGGTTACGTATATTGTGGCTTGCGTGAACGAGAAGATGAAGCCAACGATGACGGCACTGAGGAACTGACCTATCGTCTCAAGACACCTCAAGAAATTGAGGCAGAGTTCCTTACCTCTCTAAAGCGAGTACGTGAAGCCGAGCGTCTTGATGCCCTACTTGAAGTGATTCGCCCGCTGCTGACCGACGCTTCATTTCAAAGGATAGGTCTTACCCAGTTGTATTCAGATCAGTGGGATGATGACATAGAGGGCCTGTTTCATGACCTCAGTAGCGGTCACAAAATCGTTCTAAAGATTGCCGTAGAACTCACGGCTCACATGGATGACAAACATCCCACCTTGGTATTAATAGACGAACCTGAGACACATTTACATCCACCACTGCTAGCTGCTTTGCTAAAAAGCGTGCGCGTGTGCCTTGATTACTTCAATGGCTATGCAGTTATCGCCACCCATTCACCAGTAGTTCTTCAAGAAACACCATCTCGTTATGTCCATGTGTTGCGCCGGAATGTCGAGAACTCGAAAGTGGACACAACCTCAATCGAAACATTCGGTGAGAATATAGGAGTTATTACACAAGATGTTTTTAATCTAGATGATGGCTCGACCGACTGGCACGGAACACTGCAGTCACTTGCGGGTAAATCTGATCTGGAGTCCATTGAGGATATGTTCGGTCGAAAGCTAGGGTTTGCATCTAGGTCCTATATCGTCAGCGTTCATGACGAACTTAAAGATTAAGTCCAATGCGTCATGTACCAGAAGCCGATATTGACAGCGTGCAAGTGTATGATGATGTAACCGCGGCGAAACGTCAGCCAACCCGCGGCAACCTTCAGTCAGCGAGGAATGCCGTGCTAGCAGCATATATTGAGTATGCGGAGGCCGTTCCAGAAGTCGCTAATCTTCCTGAGATTGATATTAGCGACCCTCAGAGTAGCGCCTTGTTGCATGCCTACAACAACAAGACAGTTCCTTTGACGAAACTTCGTAGCAATCTGTTGCAAAGAGTATCGGTCGCGCGATGCCCTTTCTGCGGGATTGGTGAATCATCAACGCTCGACCACTATTTACCAAAAGAATTGAAACCACAATTTGCCATTCTGGCAGAAAATCTCATTCCCTGTTGTGGACCATGCAATACTCGGAAGTGGAAGCATGTTGTTGATAAAGAGACAGATGCCCGGCTATTCATCCATCCCTATTACGATGAAATTCCACCAATTCAATTTCTTAAGGTTAATGTTCGCCTAGACACCCTTCGCGGAACATTAGGTCTGAGATACAAAGTATTCAGGCCGGATGGCATTTCGGTGCACGTATATCGGCACATGCAATCACATTTCAAATTGCTTGGGTTAGATGACCGATATCGACTCAGGTCCCTTGAGCATTTGCGCGGGCAACATAGAGCGTTGGCACGTCTTTATGGTCCTCTGAATGATGAGGTTCGAGTGTCGAACAAACTCAACGAAGATGCAGATGATTACGAAGATGAATATGGCCTCAATTACTGGCGGACTGTTTTATATCGGGCCTTAGCTAACAATAATGATTTCTGTGATGGCGGGTTCCAATTGCTCACACATATCCAATAGAAGTCCATTACGGTGCGATTTAGGTCCTGACACCATCACCGTACAAAACAGCAAACCAAATTTTCGGAGGCGCACGAATGATCTGATACGCAGAAAACCTGTTCGATTTCTCCACCTCCTACCCATCGAGCCGCCGATACAACTCGTGAAATTGCCGCAAGCCGGGCTTTAACATTCGGCTTTCCATGCCCATCTACGTTTCGAACACCTTAGTTCAGACACCGGCCTTACTGGTCTGGCCTAATGTGCCCGTACACGCCCCCCCAACCCAACCAACAAAACAACCCCGATCACCAGCGTCAGCGGCTCTACAGGCATGAGGTAGCGGAGTTCCAGGTGGACCAGCGCGTAGACGGAGGTGAAACCGGCGTAGAGCAGCCAGTACAGGACCATGGTTGTGGCGGCGGGATCGTAGTTGCGGATGTTCTTGCCGTGTGTGCGCACCTGGCGGACCGCGAGCACAGGCACGCCGATCAGGAAGGCCAGGGAGATCATGACCGCCACAATGCGCTCCATCCGGTCCAGCACGTAGAGGGTGCGCGAATCCCGGCTGTTATCGCCGGTGGCCCAGAACTTAAGCTGGATGGCCGCCTTGGCGGGCATGAACGGGATGAAGGCCTGTTTTTCCTGCACTTCGCGGAGCGCAATCGAGATCATATGCGCCGGATAGGTTCGCCACTGATCAAAAAACATGTCCATGCCGTAGCGGGCCAGATCCAGGTGGCTGAAACCGTGTTCGCCCATGAGGTGATTGCGGATGCGGGCCACGTTCTGGCCGCGGGTCACACCGGCGCTGTGATCCAGCGCCTCCATATCGTGCAGCAGCGCATCGCCGGCAAACACGGCAATACCGCGCCGGTCCAGTTCCATGCCCGGAAAGTAGGCCACGTTCTGGGTCGAGGTGGTTATGTAACGCTCACCTGTTCGGAATTGATTCCAGGACTTATAGGCCTCCGCGCCCGCGATCATGGGCAGGGCGAAAGCGATCATCACGCATACTACCCGGCCTTTGCTTGCGCCGCTCATCACGGCCCAGCAGACCACAAACGGCCAGTACAGGATTTGCAGATAAACCGCCGCCTCGCGCAGCAGGAATGCGCCCAATATGAGCGTGCCCAGGGCCAAGACCTCGGGCAGGCCGGGCGCGCGGCGGCG
>JAJFID010000073.1 GCA_021775325.1 Rhodospirillales bacterium | reverse complement strand
CGCATGGAACCGGTGGCCGCCCACATGGTCGATCGCACGGTGAAGTTCGATTTCCCCATCCCCAACCCGCTGTCGCCGCCGCTGGTACTGCTGGACGAGGTCGAGGTGGGTTATGAGCCCGGCAAGCCCATCCTGCGCAATCTCGACATGCGCATCGATATGGATGACCGCATCGGTCTGCTGGGGGCCAACGGCAATGGAAAGTCCACACTGGCCAAACTGTTTGCCGACCGGCTCAAGCCCATGCAGGGCAAGTTGCAGAAATCACCCAAACTGAAGGTGGGCTATTTCGCCCAGCATCAGATCGAGGATCTGGTTCTGGGGCAGACCGCGTTCGAGCACCTCAGGAACATGATGGACAAAGAGCCTGAGTCCCGCATCCGTGCCCATCTGGGTAAATTCGGTCTTGAAGGCCAGCGCGCCGACACGGAAGTATCGCGATTGTCAGGCGGAGAGAAGGCGCGGCTCATATTTTCCATGATCAGCCGGGAAGCACCACACGTGCTGTTGCTGGACGAGCCGACAAACCATCTGGACGTGGACGCCCGCGAGGCCCTGGTTCATGCCCTCAATGCGTATGAGGGTGCGGTCATGCTGATCAGCCACGACGCCCACCTGCTGGAGGCCACCTGTGATCGCCTGTGGCTGGTGGACAAGGGCACCTGCCGGGATTTCGACGGCGATTTGCGGGACTATACCAAGTTGCTGCTGGAACAGCGCAAGGCGGAAAAAAAGGAACTGGGCCAGAAGGTCGAAAAACCCCGGCAACAGCTCAGCAAAAAAGAACAGCGCCGCAACCGGGCCGCCCTGCGGGCGGAATCGTCGAGCCTGCAAAAAGCCGTGCGCGAGGCGGAAAAGAAAATGGATGCGGTCTCGAAAGAACTGCACGCACTCGAAACCCAGCTATCCAATCCGGCGGTGTACGACGGTGATGAAAAGGAACTCATCACCTTGCAGACCCGTCACAAGGTCCTGAAAGCGGATATGGCCAAAGCCGAAGAAGTCTGGCTCAGCGCGTCGGCCGCCGCGGAACTGGAAGACGCCTGAGTGGGACCAGACGCGTCTGCACCCACTGAAAAAACTGTGTAGACATTTGACCACATTTGCACCCGAAAGCCTCCCGAAAATACTGTTTTTGGACCGGAATACGGGATGTAAGCCCTTGATACTGCTCGTTTTGTAGACATTTGCACACGTGGGCGAGGTGACTGTGTCTAATTTCCGAGGTTTTCGTCAGAAAACCGGGGCCTGGCAGGACCATGAAATGGTCCGAGAAGGTGGGTTCTGATCGGTGTACAAACCGCCTGAATGGCCGAATTGACAGTCCGTGAACGGCGTCTTCGCGCGCCAGGAATTGGCGCGCGGGCATGGCCCGTTTCCATGAATAAATATTTACAATGTCAAATAACGCACTGCTCGGCAGAGTCAGTCTTTGGTGACTCGAGAAGAGAATAGGAATATTAGCATAAAACCGGCCAAATGTCAAGTTTTTTCGCGAGGCGGTTGTTGTCCTGTTGATGTTACAGCCATCCAAAGGCCGGTGACGTTGCTATCCTGGGAATTCCGGAACTCCCCCGCGAAAAGATAAGTAAGGTGTCCCCGGAACTCCCCGAACTCCCCCGGAACTCCCCCGGAACTCCCATGTGTCCCCGGAACTCCCCGAACTCCCCGGAACTCCTCTGAGTCAACTGATGCTAAAGATGTCCCAGTTGAACTATTTGCGCCCTCGTTCTTTGTATTCCTTGATGTTTCGATGCAAAGTTGAGCTAGACATCCCGAGCGTCTCGCAAACTTCATTATGTGTGAATTTTTCTTTCTTGAGGGCGATAGCTATTCGAATTTTCTCGTCTGTTGCTTTTCTTGGGGCACCACCGAATTTGCCTTTTTTTTGCGCGGCGCGTAAACCCTTCGCTGTCCTATCGTGAGTATGGTATTGCATCATATCGTTTACCGCGTTGACCGCAAAAACTAGGTCTTGGGAATTACCTTTGGTGGTGTCAAACTTGTCTCTAACGCTATGCAACCCAATGCCTTGGTCGGACATTGAGTTGAGAAAGACCGTCAGTTCTTTAACTGACCGCGCCAAACGGTCTAGGCCTAAAATCACTAATACGTCACCACTCTCTAACATCTGGAAACACTTTCTCAACTCAGGTCTGTGGTCCTTATTACCGATTGCGGTATCTTCATATATAAACCGTTCTTCAACACCATTCTCAAGAATTACACTCTTTTGAATTTGATTGTGCGGGTCGTCATTACTTGCCCTTGCATAACCGAACAACAAAACACCCTCCTAATGACCCTTCAGGGCACATGATTTTGCATCTATCAATGGAAATCTAAGTAAAAATGATCAAAATATACAGTATCTTCTGATTGAGGATGGGGGAATCAAAAATGAAACATGAAGCAAATCAAAACCAGATTCCGAAGACCAAACTTTCAGTGCGTCAAGCGATCATGGCAAAATCTGTTCTTGAAGGAAGTTCACACATATCTTTCTCGGCGGTGGCAGAGTCATTCGGGTTGACCAAGAATGAGTTAGTTCTTGCGTTAAAAAAATTAGAGAAATTGGGTGAGGAAGCGCAGGCTCCTGGAAGCATGCACGACGATGACGCGATTCTCTTCTATCGGTTTGATGATGAGTTGGTAAGTGGCGACTCTATTTCCACGATCCCGGTTGACGAACCTTTACTGGAAGAGGAGCCGATCATTCGTTTTGGTGCTAGCGGCGTCAGAACAAAGAAAGTCACATTTCGTACTGTGAACTTGGTTGTTTCGCCAGCAAGCGAAGTTCTACACAATCTCCAATTGCCAAACGATATGAACCCGGATCACATTGAGTTGATGGAGAGCTTACTCAAGACCATTAAGGACTTGGAGGTCCGACTTGACCGAATGTTATCACGGGGGAAAAGGCTAGAGGATGAAGATGCAAATCTACGAGCAGCAGTTGCGGGCAAGCTACCTCTATGGAAGAAAGCATGGGAAGAGTTCGTCTTGAAGGGTGCGGGGGCCGCTGGCTCGAGCTTTGGTAAATCTTCGTTGTTTGTTGCTGGATTTGTAGCGGGTTCTCTGTACTCGACATTTTCGGAATGAACCAAAGCGGAGTTCCGGGGACACCTTATTAGCGGAGTTCCGGAATTCCCAGAACAGCCCCGTCTCCCGAGTTTACAAGGGGACCAGTCGCAAAACCGCACAATTTGTTGATTTCACACCAAACCCTTCATCCCCTATATCTCTTGATCCGTTGAACAGAAGAGAGTCCGAACCATGAGATTTGCACAGGTAATGGCGGTCATCGCCCTGCTGTTTACATCTGATGCGCTGGCTGGCGATAAGGTTTACACAAACTGGGGCAAGGCCATTAATGGCTATGATCCCGTCGCCTACTTCACCGAAGGCAGGCCTGTGGAGGGTGAGAGCCAGTTCTCTCTTGAGTGGAACGGAACCACCTGGCGGTTTGCCACGGCTGAAAACCGCGACCTGTTTGCGTCCGCGCCCGAACAATACGCGCCACAGTACGGTGGATATTGTGCCTGGGCCGTCAGCCAGGGATACACGGCATCAACCGATCCGGAAGCCTGGAAAATTGTGGACGGCAAGCTCTATCTCAACTACTCAACATCCGTTCAGGCCAGATGGAGTAAAAACATCCCCCAGAACATAGCCGCTGGTGATTCCAACTGGCCCGGTATCGAGATGGACCTCTGAGTTCCGGTAACACCTTATTTATCTTTTGGTTTTGGGAGTTCCGTAGGCCCGCCCGGCACCCCAAACCGGCGATGACCGGTAATCCTGTCTTCAATGGTCGACGGGAAGGGTATTCACACATAATCCTTCGGTCTGCGGCCGGACATGTCTAAGATTGTCTGTACGTTAAGACGACAGGGAAATGCCCCATGGAACTTGTTCTGCTTGGCACGGGATGTCCCAGCGTTGATCTGGACCGCCACGGCCCGGCCAATCTGGTTGATGGCGGGCCCGGTGCCCGGTTGCTGGTGGATTGCGGCTCGGGCGTCACCCACAGATTGCTTGAGGCCGGATGTGCGGGGCGCGATATCGATGCCCTGTTGCTGACCCATCTGCATTCCGATCACATCGTTGATCTGTTCCAGTTGATCATATCAAGCTGGCATCAGGGCAGGGACCGCCCGCAGCGAGTCTTTGGCCCGCCCGGCACCATGAACTTCGTGCAGGGCCTGCTGGATTTGTGGAAGCCGGAACTGGACCAGCGCATGGCACACGAGAAGCGCCCCTCTGTTGCCGCCCTGACGGTCCAGGTGGAGGAAATTACCGGCGGTGATACGCTCCGGTTCGGTGCCGTGAACGTCAGCGTCGTTGCCGTCAACCACCTGCCGGTGAAACATGCCTTCGGGTTTGTGTTTGATGCTGCTGGTGCTGACT
>JAJFID010000072.1 GCA_021775325.1 Rhodospirillales bacterium | reverse complement strand
AATAGGGCGTCGCCCCAACCGGCAGCACCCAACAGGCGGCACCTGGATAGATCGATTCCCGAACGACCTTGCGAATATCAATGTTTCTGAATTTGCGACATGTGCACCCCTGCCAAAGGGGTGCACAGTTCGTTTTGTACGGGTAGTCCGACCGGTAAAACCGGATCAGAGTCCCATCAGTTCCTCAAATTGCCGGTACAGAATGCGTAGTCTGGACATGTAGACATTCGACTACGTTTGTACTGTTAACACCCGGTTTTCACGTCAGATACAGCCTGTTTTTTGTGTATAAGACATTGAAATATCTCGTTTTGTAGACATCTGCATACTTTTCGCGAGGGACCCTGTCTGCTTTTTGATGTTTTTCCGAAAAAAAACCGTAACCGGCAGAACCATTTAATGGTCCGAGAGGCCGGGAATTTCCGTAGAGAATCGAGGTCGCGGAGGCGCGGCATGGCAGGGCCACAATGTGAATCTGTCGGTTCCTGAATATTTACGATGTCAAATAACACATTGTGTACATATTCCTAAAATAGCCAATTGTCAAGCTTTTTTCCGTTTCCGTAGAAATTCTCCGGGATGGTCGTCTGCCTGTCGCTCGGACCCGAATGAATGCTAAGCGCACTACGTTCTTCCGCTGTTAGTCATGGCGGAAGTCCAGAACGGCTGAAACTCCTGGCCAGTCACATCCGCTTTTGCCCCATTGCAATTCTTTAAGACAGCCATGTACGAACGCCCAAAAAAGTTGGCGATTGGAAAAGCTGTCTCAATGTGAAAAAACCGTCACAACATGAAACGTGCAGATGGTTCATCGACGATGTGGTCAATCAACGCGGTTTCCCAGTTTAAGTAAGCGTGATGTTCCCGATGCATGATCAGTTTGTCTTCAAAATGATCAGATTCGAAATATGTGTCTATGGGCCGGCTGATCATCCACTCCAGACCCTCAGACGTTTGATGTCCACTCGCCGACCATGAGGCCAGATCACTGTCAAGAAGGCTGACGGTTTTGCCAAATCTCTGCAAATCGCGAGCGATCAGACCCGCATACGCTCGATCATCGGTCATCAAAATCACAGCTCGTTCTTCCGGAACACCAAGAACATCTCTTTCGATTTCTGCCCTGTTCAAATATCCAGCACCTGCGATATGGCACCGCCTGTATGCAACACTCGATCTTACATCGCATATGACTGCATTACCGTCAGCAACCGATTCTTATGCTTCGTCAATATCGATCATTTGAAGCTGGAAGTAATCCTCCGGTGTATTGGCACCTGACTCCAGTTCGAAATCCATTTGTGGAATTTCAGCCACAGCGACATCATTCCATCCCATGCGCCGGAGCCACATTGCCGTGGTCGTCGCGCGAACCCCGTCCGTGTCGATCAACAGAATTTGTGAGTTCTTGACCACAATATGCTTTTCGGTTGTTTGTAGAAGCTGTCCACCGGCAATGTGCCTTGAGCCTTTCAAGTGGGCGTTCAGAAATTCTTCTTCAGAACGAACGTCAAACAGGTAACGAGTCCCTCCGGCTGTTCGCCATTGTTCAATTTTCTGCGGACTCAAAGCCGGTATATTCCATTCTTTCCGGATTCGTTTGGCCGTTTCAACAGCCTTGCAGCGCCCCTCTTCCGTCGGGAATGGTAATGCACGGTCATCATCCGTTTCCAGATCAAAGCCCTCGAATTCCCAAGCAGGCGTTCCATTGCAAAGTGACACAACGTTTTTGAACATTCCGGAATCGATAAGTGTTTGGGCACCAATGATGCTTCGGGTACGCCCGGCGCAATGGACGACGATTTGAGAATCCGGCTCGATTTTCAAGGAAGAAGCGCGAAAGATCAATTCGGCACTCGGGCAGCATATTGAACCTGGAACACAGTATTCTCGATGTTCCTCCAGAGGTCGCGCGTCCAGCAGATGGACCTTTTCTCCACTCTTCAGTTTCTCATGAAGCGTGGATGCGGAGATTGTAGGCGTATTCAGTTTGTTCTCTACCACCTCACCAAAGGCCTTGCTTGGCACATTCATGCCTGAGAATACGGCACCGCCAGTAAGGGCCCATGCCGGTAGTCCGCCATCCAGCACACGCACATCACTGAAACCGAGTTCTTCAAGAACAGTAACGGCCTTATCTGCCGTTCCCTCACCATCATCGCAAAGCACAATCCGGATGCTCTTGTCTGGAACGCCCGCATCTATGAGCAATTCAAGCCGGCTCAACGGCATGTTGGTCGCCGAGAACAGATGGCCGCGTGAGAACATCAACTCTTCACGCGGATCGATTACGGCAAACTCTTCTGTGCTCGTGAGCAATTGATGGAAAGACGAGATGGAAATCTGGCTGATCACCGGGACATATCCGAATGCAACGGCATATCTTCGATCACACCAGCAGCAGCAATACTATGACTGTATGTACCGTGTTCTATGTCGAATTCGTTTCTTCCGTGCTGCGCTTCAAATGCGTATCTGTAACAATGGAGGTTCATCACTGGTTTTGTCCCGATTGCCTCAATTGAGTGTATGCCACCAATCATCATGGATACCGCCTTGCCGACCTCAACGACAAGTTCTCCCACCGATTCCAGCGATGCGAATCCTTCGCGGTTTCCGTCATCCACGCGCCGATACAAATGGTGTTTCTCGTGACCGTGTACTGCGGCGACAATGGCCCACGAACGACCGTGATCGTGCGGCGTATTGCTGACGCCGGGCCATACCATGTCCACGTAGAGGGCGTATTCTCCATCCTCGCCCTTATACACACAGTACGTTTTCTCTTTGTTGTCATTTGTGGGCCAGGGAAAGTCTGATTCTGGAAACAGGTCCTGACGAGCAGCAAGAGTCATGAGACGCTCTTTTGCGTCATTGAGTTTGGCGACGGTCGGCTCGCCATCTATGATCATTTTGATGTCGTTTACGGTGTTTAGGATCTCTTGGGATCTTTCGAAAAATACGCTCATGTTTCCGTTGTTCCGTTTCGTTCTGTACTGCGGGATGCCCGTCAACCAGATGCGGCCAGCAGTAAGAGTTCGTCGTTACCGATTAGGCGGCCTCAAGATGGATCATACTACTGGATTCATCACTAATTTCTCTGGCAAGTGACGTTAGTGCCGGGGAGTTGGGTTGTTTCGACAGCCTCACAACATAGGCAATCTCCGGGGGAGAACTGAAAACATCTTTGATTTCTTCTATTCCTTGCGAAATATGTCGGCGGCTGATGATCGATACACCCAGTCCGGCCTTGATGCCGTTCAGGATTCCGACATTGCTGGCGCATTCCAGAACAGTTTGAAACCGTCGACTTTGTGAAGCAACATTTTCGAGCATCCATTGCCGATAGAAACAGTTGTCGTCGTAGGAAAGAAAAGGGACTGGCTTCTCTGGATCGAGCCTCATATCGACCGCTTTGGCCCAGCACAAGTGATCCGTATACAGAACCATATCGTTCGGTCGAACGTCGCTGACAAAGACCTGCATGACCGCCAGATCAATTTGACCGTTTTCCAACTGGTCCTGAAGAACCAGGCTCTGGGCGACGTGCGTGCGAACATAAACCTCCGGAAAAAGCCGCGCAAAGCGACCAAGGATACGCGATAGACCACTGCCCGTCATATCCTCGGTCATGCCCATTCGGATGTTTCCGGCCAGGCTTCGTTTGCTCAGTGACAAGAGGGCCTCATCATGCAGAGAAACAATGCGGTCTGCATAGACCAACAGGCGCGCGCCCTCTTCCGTCAGTAACGCTGGACCGGGCCTGCGGTTCAGCAACTCGCTGCCAATGCCTTCTTCCAGCCGTTTGATTTTGTGGCTGACGGCGGATTGCGACAATGACAAATGCTCTGCAGCTCGCGTTACACCGCCATGAGCAACAATCCCCTGCAAAGCCCTTAGAGCATCAATATCAAGCCGGCCGGTCATTTCACGTCTCCTCTTGCAATCAATAATTATATATGACAAATATCGATCATTAAATCAAATTAATTCATTTGATTAATTGCGCAAACTTGCCCACCTTAGTGCTCGTGTTAGATTGAAAAGGCGTGAGCAACATGAAACTGAGCGATTTCAAGGCCCTTACATTCGACGTTTACGGTACACTGATTGACTGGGAAACAGGGATGGTGAACGGCCTCAGACCTCTGACTGACAAGGTCAGACATCCTTTAACCCGCAACGAGATACTTGAGGCTCATGCCCATCATGAATCTTCAACCCAGCGCCACACGCCGGCAAAGGTATATAGCGAAATCTTGGCGGTGGTGTACAAACGGCTGGCGGAGGAATGGGGTGTTGAGGTCACGTGGGAAGACTGCCTGACATATGGTATGTCAGTCGAGAACTGGCCTGCTTTCGGCGATAGCGCCGAAGCCCTGCAATACCTGAAACGACATTTCAAACTGGTTGTACTCTCAAACATCGACAACGTGAGTTTCGCGGATTCAAACAAAAAGTTGCACGTCACATTCGACGCTGTGTACACGGCTGGCGACATTGGGGCTTACAAACCCTCACCTCGGAATTTCGAGTACATGATTGAAAACCTAGAGCGCCTTGGAATCGCCAAGAATGAAATTCTGCACACCGCTGAAAGTATGTTTCACGATCATGCTCCTGCCAACGCGTTCGGCCTGGCGAATTGTTGGATTTACCGAAGGCACGATCAGGAGGGATTCGGTGCGACCATGAACCCCGGCGACATGCCGAGTTACGAAATGGTGTTCAATTCAATGGCTGAGCTGGTTGAGGCCCATAAAGCAGAGAACGAAAGTAACAATTGATGAACAGCTCAACATTAGACCTCCGAAGGAAAGGCGCTATGAGTGCAGGTGCTGTAGTGAAAACATGTGAGATTACAGGCTCTGTTCTCGCCATTGCCTATGCGTTGCTGCTGGCGTCAAATACTGGAAATGAAGTTCTTGGTTTTGCGATCCTGTTGATCTCAACGAGCCTGTTTGCAACATGGGCAGTCATTGACAAAAGGTGGGCGTTTCTGGCTCTACAGTTCTTTTATGCGGTATCCGCCTTAATTGGTTTGATTCGTTTTAGTGTATAAACAACGAGGATGTATCCGCCTGGGTATGACTGAGAACATGTTGAACTGATTTAATGCTTGTGGCCGATAGCAGAGCTCTGCCAATCGGTGGCCTGAACTTACAGTTTGGGTCATGAGAAGAACCGGTTGAACACAACGAACAATATCCGCATCGGAAAACATGGCAGAGGTTGTTTATTCATCCCGACCCACCTTGCTTCTGTCTTTCTTGATATTGCTCCTGCGGCCTTTGCTGTCGAGACGTCGCCTTTTTGCAGCTTTTGATGGTTTGGTTGGTCGCCGGAATTTTGGCACCGCGGCTGCTGCCCTGATCAATTCAACCAGCCGGTCCATC
>JAJFID010000071.1 GCA_021775325.1 Rhodospirillales bacterium | reverse complement strand
TTGGCAGCCTGTTCAATGGCATACCCTGGCTCCTCAATAAAATGGAGCACCTGATGAATGACCACTGTGTCGAATGTATGTCGGCTGAAGGACAACTGATGGAGATCTCCCTGACGGACGGAGCAGTTCGGAACACCGACTCTGTCAATATTTGTCCTCGCGATACGCAACATGGCGGGTGATGTATCGATGCCTTCACTGCGATCCGCTGTTGGCCCCAGTAATTCGAGCATACGACCAGTTCCTGTACCGATATCCAGCATCTCACCCACGGGAGCTTGCATCAGTACATCAGTAATTGCGCGTTCGACTTCTGCTTCATCGATATGGAGAACACGGAGTTGGTCCCAGTGTTCCGCATTGTCCTTGAAGTAGGCCTGCGCCTTTTCAATTCGTTCCGCTTTAATTCTGGCAAGTCGGGAAATGTCTGCATCCAGCGTTTCATCGTGAGCCGGCAACAGGGCCGCTATATGACGCGCAATTTCACCGCCCCGAGCAGAGTTGGACAGACGATGAAATACCACATTGCCCTCGGGTATCCGTTCCAGGACCCCGGCATCGACCATCAGTTTCAGGTGGCGTGAAATACGTGGCTGGCTTTGTCCGAGAATCAGGCAAATCTCGCCAACACTGAGCTCGCCGGTTCTGCAAAGTGACAGAACCCGAAGCCGGGTCGGTTCGGCAATAGCCCGTAGTGCTTCCAGAAGGTCCTGCATGGCGGTGTCCAATATCATGTGTAAGTTTAACAATACATAATGAGATAACTATATCAAGATATATTTATATATAATTAATATGCGAATGAAACGCTGTCGTACGGAAAATTGTCCATGCGTTTTGAGGCAGATTTGGTATTGTACCGAACTGACCAAACAGGAGAATCCGGCAATGGAAGAACAAGAGCTGCTGCTTCGACGTTTTAACAAGATTCTTGAAGAAGCAATCCGCCAGGCAAACCATGAGGTCATTGATCCCATGCTGCCGCCGTTGAACGTAACCTCGGTTCTGCCGGTCGCCGTCATGGTCGCCAAGCTTCGTGGGCGTTATCTGCAGGCAGCGTTTGAAATTGTTGAAAACAAGAAAGATGGTTTGCCCACCGAGGAACAGATCAATGCTTTGCGAGAGCACCGTTTGGCATTTGAAGAGGTCATGGCTGTGTCACAGGCGCTTGAGCACGCGATTTCCCGTGGTTATCTGGAACTGAGCCCCGAGTCGGCCTGAGCCGTAAATTTTGAGATAAAACACATCTTCGTCATGATCATGATTGGCACGGGCCTTGTCATAATTGATCGCCGTTGCCTAAGATTGTTCAGACAGTAATTCCGGCACGAAATCCTTCCAGAACCGCTTCTTCAGCCGTGCGCGGTGCCAGACAGTCGCCAATCAGATGGACTTCGATACCGGCATCTCGAACAACGTCTTCCAGCGTATTGACAGGCGTATGGCCCTGGCACAGCACCAGTGTATCTGTCTCTTCGCAAATGACGGGCTCTCCGCTCATGGTGTGTTGCAGATAGATCGTATCTTCATCAGCACCAAACAATCGTACATAGGGGATCATTTCAACGCCCAGTTTGTGCAGCCGCCCGACACCGGTATCGCGGACATACATCTGGATTGTCTGGCCGGGCATATAGCCGTTAATGGCGAGACGAACCCGGCAGCCTTCCTGTGCCAGTTTTTCGGCGATGCCGATCCCAATCCAGTCAGCCCGCCAGTCGGCAACCACGACGGAGCCGCCCACATTGGCTTCATTGGTGAGAACCTGCCACGCATCGACCACGTGTGCACTCTCGCGGCCTTCGAACGCGGGCCAGCGCGGTTCAGCACCCGTGGCCAGGATGACGGCATCAGGATTCAGGGCTTTAATCATCTCCATATCAACGGTCGTATTCTTTTTAATCGAGACGCCAGCCAGCGCCATTTCCTGTTCAAGATTGGTGACGATTCCGCCGAATTCCGCCCGCGTCGGCAGAAGCTGGGCCAGCAGTGCCTGCCCGCCCAATTGGGAAGACTTTTCGTACAGGGTCACTGAGTGGCCCCGGTCTGCGGCGACGGCGGCGGCCTTCATGCCGCCGGGGCCACCACCAACCACCACAATATTTCGGGGGGTTGCGGCGGGTGCGACGCTACCGTAACGGACCTCGCGGCCCGATACCGGGTTCTGAATACAGGAGATCGGATAGCCCTCGTGGAAGTGACCGATACACGCCTGATTGCATCCGATGCATGCCCGGATGTCGTCTGCCTTGTTATTGAAAGCCTTATTGGGCATATCCTGATCCGCGATCATGGCACGGGTCATGCCACACATATCCGCGTGGCCCCTGGACAGAATCTCTTCCGCGATTTGGGGCTGATTGATGCGGCCTGTGACGAACACGGGAATGTCAATGCGCTGCTTGATGGCGTGGGCAAAGGGGGCCGTATACCCCGTGTCTTCGGACATGGGCGGAACGATATGAATGGAGCCCGCCAGTGTGGAAGACGAGCCGCCCACAACACTCATGTAATCAAGATCACCATCGCTGGCGAGCGCATCGCAAATCTCGACCATGTCATCCACGCCCAGACCATCGGCACTGATTTCATTGCCGGACAGACGCATGCCAATGACAAACCCGATGTCGGTCTTGGCCCGGATGTTGGCCGCGACCTCACGAACGAACCGGAGGCGGTTCTCGAATGAACCACCGTACTGGTCCTCGCGCAGGTTGACCCCGGGATTGAGGAATTGTGCAGGCAGATATCCATGACTGCCGACAATCTCCACACCGTCGACACCGGCTTCGCGCATGCGGGCACCGGCATTGCCATAATACTCGATCACCTCTTCCACCAGCCACGTCGGCATGGGGCGGGGCAAAACGTGGAAGCGTTCATTTGGAACCGGCGAGGCACTGTAGGACACAGGTGCTGTGCCATCTTCTGTGGCAACGATCTCGCGCCCAGGGTGGAACAATTGCGAGATCAGGCCACAGTCATAACCGTGCAGCACATCGGCCAGTCTTTTGTAGCCGGGGATACAGTCATCTGTATCGACGCGAATGGGGTCTGCGACAAATACAGCACCCGGATGAACAAGCGCCACTTCCGTCATGATCAGACCGGCACCGCCACGGGCCCGCGCCTCATGATAGGCGACCATGCGATCACCGATCTTGCCATGGTCGTTCAGATGGGTTTCATGCCCGGTGCTGATAATGCGGTTCTTCAAGTTTAGCGCGTTGACTTGAAATGGCGAAAACAGGTGCGGGAAATTTTCATGAGTCATATGTCAGGGACTTTCAAGGCGCGACGGTTGTATGCGGATGGTCAGAAAATCAGTGAACCCCTATTTCCCGTGCCGATCAATATGTTCGGTGCATTCAGCACGAAATATTCTGAAACCATAGGGACTTTGGGGAAATTTCTTCCATTGGCGGTGGTAACTGGTTAGTGTCGAAATGATAGAAAGATCAACGGGGTATCTTCGGTAAAAGGGGATAAACGGCACCATGGCGACATTGTCATTGGTATCCGATAGTCTGCAAGCGCACGAGATTTCACTCGGCTGGTCTGACAAATTGCGTCGGCGCGGTCTGTTCCAGTTCGCAATCGTCCGTTCTCAAATCAACTTTTACTACTTCTGGGAAAAACGGTGGTTTTTCATCGCCATGGCCATCGGCGCGGTGATGCTGTCCATGCCGCTGCCTGAAGGTCTGACCCGTGCGGGCATGATCGTGCTGACCATGTCCACCGTCGCAACCATCCTGTTTGTCACGGAACCTGTACCGCTGCCCACTGTGGCGTTGCTGATCATTGTCGGACAGGTGCTCATGCTGGGCATCGATTCAACCCTGGTTGCCAAGAGTCTGATGACGGATTCCGTGCTGTTCATCATGGGCTCGCTGATGCTGGCTGTGGCCGTGGTCAAACAGCAACTGGACAAGCGTATCGCCTATGCCATCGTGCGTATGACAGGACCCAAAACCAGCAACGTGTGTTTCGGCATTTCGGTTGTCTCGGGTCTTCTGGCCTCGTTTATCGGCGAACATACCGTGGCGGCAATGATGCTGCCGGTGGGGATCACGCTGATTCAACTGACGTCGGATGATCCGCGCAAGGTTCGAAATCTGGCCGCCGTGTTATTGTTTTCCATTGCTTACGGCTGTTCTGTCGCGGGTATCGGAACGCCATCGGGGGGTGCCCGGAACGCCATCATGATCGGTTACTGGAAAGAATTTTTCTATGATCCGCTGAACCCGGATACCTATCAGTTCCTGATCGATTACGTGCGCTGGATGGCCTATGCGTACCCCATGTTCCTGTTACAGTTGCCGCTGGTGACTGTGGTGCTTTTGTTCACCTTCAAGCCGGAACACCGGAATCTGTCGCGCGCCATCGCCAAGTTGCGGACCCAGGTCAGGTTGCAGGGTTCCATGAAACCCAGCGACTATCTGTCCATCCTGTTCTTTTTTGCCATTCTGGTCGGCTGGGTTTTCCTGTCCAGTGATGTGGGGATGGGCACCATCGCCGTCATCGGGGCCTGCCTTTTCCTGATCGCCGGGCTGGTGCGCTGGGAAGATGTCAATTCAGGTGTGAACTGGGGTGTTGTGCTGTTGTATGCGGCGGCCATTTCGCTGGGTGTGCAAATGAAGGAAACCGGTGCGGCAATCTGGATTGCCGAGAACTTCCTGTCCATGCTGTCGACTGTTGGCGCGGATGAGGGCTTCGGGCTGTGGGCTGCCATCTCCCTGCTGACCACATCGGTGACAAACACCATGTCCAACGGAGCGGCGGTGGCGGTGCTGGGGCCCATCGTACTCAAGGTGGCTGTGGTCGCCGAAGAAAGCCCCATCGTGCTGGGGTTCATCACCGCGATTTCATCGGCCTTTGCCTATCTGACGGTGGTGGGCACACCGGCGTGCACAATTGTCTATGCGTCCGGGTATCTGAAAACCACCGATTTCCTGAAGGTGGGCTGGCGCATGGTGGTGATTTCCACAATTCTGATGCTTATTGTCGCCACGGTCTACTGGCCACTGATCGGGGTCTAGAGCAGCCATGGCCAAAGCAAAACGCAAAAAAACACCGTCCCGCAATGTCGATCTGGAATCCCAGCGCGAGTACGAGGCGATCCGCGAACTGCGGCGCAGCCGGTTCCGCATTCTTGTGTGTGTCGATGGATCCGATGAGTCCTATGAGGGCGTTCGTTTTGCCCGCGAAATCTGTCGCAGCGACGACTGCGATATCATCCTGTTGTACGTGAGGCCCATCGATCAGGGCCTGCGTTCGGGCGGTTTACAGATGCGGGTGGCGCGCGAAAACATGATGGAGTGGGGGCTGGAACTGCCCGGCACCCAGTACCTGAAACGCGGCCTCGACATGCTGGTCAGCGAAGATGAACTGGACAATGAATGGAAGGCGATTTCCAGCCACACGGATATTCGTGGCGATCCGCTCGGCGATAACAAGATCGAGTACCGCAACGAGCGTGGCAAAAGCATCGTTCTGAAACTGAAAACGGCACCGGATCCGGCCAGCGGTATTCTCGACCAGTACGAACTGGGCCCCTACAACCTGATCATCCTGGGCGAGTCCAGCCGCTGGCGTGGCGAGTTGCGGTCCATGCTGCGTGTAGGCGTGGCCCAGAAAGTCACCATGCTGGCCCCGTGTTCGACCATGATCACCCGTGAGGCGGCAGACAAGGATGGTTTCCTGATTTGCAGCGACGGCTCGAAACACAGCAACGACTCCCTGCGCCGCATCGCCGTGCTGGCCCATCTCTGTGATAAACCCATCGCCCTCATGGGCGTGGCCAAAACCGAAGAGGACCGCAGGAAAGTGGAGAAACGACTGGCCTCGGCAGAAGAAGCCCTGAAAAAAATGAAGATCAAGACGCACGCCACGGTGTGTGAGGTGGGCGACCCGGTTGAACGCATTATCGAGACCGGTCGGGACTATGCCCTGATCTCGGTATCGGATTCCGGCAAGTCCCTGCTGAAACGGTTTTTTGTGGGCAGCGTCGCTTTTGACGTCATGGGCGGCGCATCCCGCTCCGTGCTCAATGTGCGCTGACCGCGATCCGATGACACCTGCAGTGTGTGCGTAACCGGGTGATGTGATTATGGCAAAACGCGTTGTTCTCGTTCGTCACGGTGACGACCCGCCCGATGACCGGGTGTTCACGTACTTACAGCAAAACGGCTTTGACGTGCACATCAGCAAACCCTTCCGGGGTGATAAACCGGGCGCGCTCGATGACGACGTGGCGGGCAGTGTCATCTATGGCGGCCCGTTCAATGTGTTCGAGAAAGACAAACACCCGTTCCTGAAAGACGAACACACATGGATTGAGCAATGCATCCACAAAAACGTGCCGCTGCTGGGCATTTGTCAGGGTGCGCAGTCCATCGCTCATGTACTGGGTGCCAGGGCCGGACCACGCCCGGGCGAGCCCCACGAGTTCGGCTACTACACAATCTATCCCACCGGACCGGGACGGGACATCCTGCCCCATCCCCTGACCGTCACGCAGGCCCATTTCCACGAATTCGAACTACCCGAAGGGGGCGAGCTGTTGGCCTACAGCGACGCCTTCCCGCAACAGGCGTTCCGGTATGGCAAAACCACCTACGCCTTGCAGTTCCACCCGGAAGTCACCATCGAGGGCTTCCGGCGCTGGCAGCGGGATCTCACCTTTTATTACGGAAAGCCCGGCAGCCAGACCAGAGAGCAGCAGACAGACCTCATGCACAAACACGACGGCGCACAGGCCGACTGGTTTTACGGCTTCCTGGAGAAACTGTTCCCTCAGGCAGTACCCTCTCGAGTCATTCAGGAATAACTCTGCCGGGTAGTACCCTCTCGAGTCATTAAGGAATAACTCTGCCGGGATGAGCCTGTCAGGTGTGACCTGTCAGTCTCTAAGGGTCGTTTCCAGAATAGTATTCAGGTATAAATTCCGCCAGTTTTCGACGATTCTATGCAAGCCATTGAAAACAAACATTTAATCGAGATCATGTAGATTTTTGTCTACATTTGGCCGAAAAACCTTCCATATTATGGAAAATAATTTCGAAAACTTGTTTAGTGACAATGTGTTATGGTGATCTTACCGCGAATTCAGTGTCTACAAATGTCTACATTGGCGTCTACAAATGTAGACAAAAAATGTAGACATTTGCCTACATATGAAACATGCCTCATTTTGCAAACGGGCCGACTGTTACTCCCGACTGTCGCACAGGGAATATTGCGGTAGGTAAGAAAAGTCGGCAGAATTTAGCCACAAAACCTGACCTCACGCACGATAAAGTCCAACGAACAGGCCCCCGGAAAACAGCAGGGATACCCGCACCTGTTGGCAACATATTCACGATGTAAAATATCGCACTGCTCGGCAGAGTCAGCCTTGGATGACTCGAGAAGAGAATAGGACTAATAGCATAAAAACGGTGAAAAGTCAAGGTTTTTTGCCGGATGATATTGAAACCGTGCAATCCATCAGTCCAGCGCGACCAGCAGATTTCGCCCCAATGCCGCCGCAGCTTTTTGCGCGGTATCCATGCGGAACGACTTGCTTTCCGGATCAAGCAGTTTATTGATCTGGGTCCGGCTGGTTTTCATGCGCCGGGCCATCTCTGATTTGCTGACCTCCTGCGTCTTCATTTCTGCCGCCAACTGATAGGCCAGCACCTTTGGCTGCTCTCTGGCGGTAGCCTCTTCAAGAATACCGTCGTCTTCGAGAAAGCTGTCAAACGACGAGCCGAAATGCGGATTAGGTTTTTTCTTTTTTGCCATCCTTCTCAATCTCCTTTTTCCGTTTCAGCGCCAGGTTTTTGTCCGTGTCCGGTGTTTCCTGGGTCTTCTTGATGAAACTATGCAACAGCACCATGTGTTCGTCCGCGATGCAGAAAATCACTCTGGCAATCCGGTTGCCGGAAATGTTGCTGCGCACTTCCCAAAGCCCGCTCCCGAGCGGACGGCACAGCGGCACACCGACCGGCCAGCCAAACTCAACATCCTTGATGTCAAAGCCAATTGTCCTCCAGATCCTTTAACCAGTCCCGAACCAGTTCGTTGCCTGAGTCTGTTTTGTAAAAAACAACCGGAATTCTCTTCCGGTCATCGCCCATTCGAAGTGTACCTTATAATGTACAGTGTGCTGTATAAAGTGCATGTCGCCAATTTTCGAATTGACCGCCCAATTTCGGAACTGACGGGCAGGAATAAGCCAGAAGTGCGCTGTCAGTTGTCCATGTGGCCGCATCTACCATTTTTCAAACTCCTGATAGCTCTGATTCATTGACACACATCCAACACCTGTGGCGACCGCATGAACGTGGTGCCTGCAAGGCCGCTGCTGAAAGAAGGAAGATAATTGAACGCAATGCGACACCCGGAGGGCGAGACCTTGGCGGATTGGATGACACCGTCGGTCACTTTGACGAGGGCCTCGTTGTCGAGACGGTACAACGCCGCATTCCGGTGGTTGTAAACAAAAACACCGGCTTTTGTATCCAGAATGCGCGTGCTTCCTCCCATGTGCTGATCAAAGGGAATACAATACCGGTCCACACTCAACGGATCCGGCTCTACCAACCAGAATGGCCAACACCCCCGCTCTTTCCACGCCATCATCCCCGCGCGGTTTCCAATTTCGCTGCTCCAAACCAAAAACCTGTTTGTGCCACGAAAATGGTAGGTGGACATCATAGTGACGTCTTCTACAGGAATGCCCAAATCCGTTGTAGTCCAGGTCTGACTGTCAACTAGTTGAATAGGGCCAGCCGGGTAGCCCAGATTCCCTTTGGGCGGCGTGGGGCCATAGTCGATGTAGAATCGGCCATCAGAACCTGCGAACCACTCACGGTCTTTCATTCTTGCATCAAGTGTTCCTATGCAACTGTCCCTATTTGATATCCTTCCTCTGGATGACAGAGGGTGCCCGAAACCGATAAGAGATTGGATATATTCACGTGACACAATGCTTTCACTACCAAACTCTCCGTAACGAAACTGATCGTCTGAGTGTGATCGGTCTTCGAAAAAAATATGGTTTCGATCTACGCAAAAAGTTCTAGCCCTATCCTCGGAACGCCATAATTCTGTTGCGTATGTTTCCGGTTCGTCATTGAGACTCCACACGAACAATCGTCCCTGACCATCGCGATATGTGTCTGGCCGAACCGTTTCTCCCTGAATCCCGGCGATCAACAGCGTGTCCTCGTCAATCCAGAAAACTGGATAAATGTTGGGATTGGGAACGCCGGATTTCCAAAGCGTGTATTCACCGACGCTGTACGGTTTTGTCGGATCGATAGTTTCTTCTTCACCCGAGTCACAGGCAATCAACAGCAATGGCAGGATCATCACCACACATCTGGCGTGCGATCTGAGAACTGGAAAACTCACCTCGCTGGGACTGAAAACAACGCGTGACAAGAACCAATCCCGGACCCAGGCACATATCCACGGCCCCAGCCCACGTAATGCGCGCCTGCGGTCACTGTTTATTTCCCCGTTCATTCGCCGTTGTTGCATACTCAAAAACCTGATTCGCGTTGCATCAAATGTCTTCGCGGGAAACTTACTCACGACCGAATTGTGATTACTTTGCTTTTGAACTCGCTCATCCTAAACCGACCCCAACGTCACAACCTCAGGCCCTTGCCGCCAGCGCCGGGCTGCATCGCCTTCGCTTTCTTTCCTCCGAATACGTTTTCACCCAGCTCCTTCAAAAGCGGTTGTGGTCCGATGAACATCCGCAGCAGTGGTTGATTTGTTATCATTTTGCGTGTTTCAGGCACGCTAACACAGCCTCTGCGCGAGTCAATTTTCTGTTCGGGATTATAATGCCAGTTCCCTAATTCCGTTTCAGGTCACGATAGAAATTTTCGTGCGAACCAAAAGCCAGCAGTGTGAGGGCGTCTGAAGGTTCGTCATAAGTATAGGCGAGCAGGGCTGTCTGATTGCTCATCCTGAATTTCAGAACACGCACATCGGCCAGATCACCGGTTTTCCGGTCACCGGCCTGCGGTCGGTCATGGCGGTACGGATTGCGTCGTTAACCTGCCCGCGGTCTGTGGCGCGGAGTTTCTTGTAGAGGCGTATGAACGACGGTTTTTGGACCAGTCGCATTACACACAACTATGATTCGCCAAACTCGAAGGGAATCGACTCTTCGTTTCTGGCGAGGAGAATGTCCCGGATGAACTGTAGTGGCATGTCGGGGTTCTCTTCGGCAATACGGTCTTCCGGTAACTCGGCGGTTGTTGCCACAGCAGATTCCTTTCTTCATGTTCCGTGCACTATACAGGATGTGGCGGGGCTTGGCGTGTTACAAAGCGAGATACTACGAACGCGACACAACGTGTCCCCGCAAATCCTCCACAATAGCCCGGGACTGGCGGCAGTCCGCCAGTCCGGGTTTGCAGATGAAATGCAGCTCCGGCGGGTGCTCCCCTGTATGTTGCCGGGTGTCTGAGGGCGTGGGGATTGTTTCCAGGGCGAGCTCGCCGTAGGGGCCGCCGCCGAGGCGGATCAGGCAGTCGATGGCGTCGGTGCGCACCAGTTCCACATCCGTGGTCCGCACGGAGTCCCGCACGTGGGCTTTCAGCGTATCATCGTGCAGGGGCCAGTTGGGCGGCAGCACGGCCAGCGCCCGGTCGCAGACGCCGATGGTGAACTTGCGCCCGTTGATTTCGGGCGCAATGGATTCCGTGGCTTCGCTCAGATCCTCGAACACTTGGGTGATTTTGGGCAGGTAGGTTTCGCCCGCCACCGTCAGCAGCAGGCCGTGCGGCAGTCTGCGGAACAAATCCACACCAAGTGAGGCTTCCAGCTTTTTGACCTGCTGGCTGACCGCGCCCGCGGTGACGCCAAGCTCGCTGGCGGCGGTCTTGAAACTCAGGTGCCGGGCGGCGGCCTCGAAAACGCGCAGGGTGTTCAGTGATGGCAGTCTGTAGGTCACTCGTTTCTCTCCGACTCACAGGTGTTCAAAACATAAGGGCACAAAACACACTGGCACAAAACACACTGGCACAGAAGGTGTCACGATGAGACTCAGAATATCTAGGTCTCCGACGGAGCTTTCCTGCGTTGTGTCCCTGTCATGCGTCACGATAGTTTATGGCTGAATTCAACCCAGGTTAAGGAGCTATGTTGTGGACATACAATACATCAATGCCCCCCATGCGCGGCCGCCCAGTGGCGGTTATACACACGTCGTCAGTGTGTCGGACGTCACACGAACAGTTTATGTGAGCGGCCAGATACCGGTCACACGCGACGGCACCGTACCCGACACCTTCACGGCGCAGGCCGAACTGGCATGGGCAAACATTGAAGCCCATCTTCGGGCCGCGGGCATGGGGCTGGAAAACATCGTCAAACACACCACCTATCTGTCGGATCGTGCCTACCGCGCAGACAACGAGGCCGTGCGGCGCAAGGTCCTGGGCGATCATCAGCCCGCCCTGACGATCATTATCGCCGACATCTATGATGAAGTCTGGCTGCTGGAAATCGAGGCCATCGCCGTTCAGTAGTCGATGCTGCCATAACACATACCCAGCCGGACAATAACACGTGCAAACAAAAGGTCCGGCGCAATGCGGAGTAATCACCCATGATCCCGGAAAATGCCAATCCCCATGTATACGACGCCATCAAGGAACGCGGCAGGCTGTTCCTGGTGACGTTCCGCGAACTGTCGGCGCGTTACGGCGAGGCGGAAGCCATCAGCGTCATGCGCGATATCGCCCACACGTTCGGGAAGGAGATCGGAGACAAGCTGGCATGTTTTTCACCGCGTGACTTTGCCGGTATGGCCGAGGCCTATGCACATTCCCCGGACGGCGGCACCCCGTTTTCACCGGACATCCGGCAACTGGACGATACCTGTCTCGAGGTTCAGATGATGACCTGTCCCATCAAGGACGCATGGGTGGATGCCGGGTGCAGCGACGCAGAAATCTGTACCCTGCTGCACTGTGCCTCGGCGCAGGACGAAGCCACGTTCGAGGCCGCCGGGTTCGACTATGAACTGGAACTGTGGTCGCCGGGCAAACAGGGCTGCTGCTTGACCCGGCTTACGGAGAAGTCGGCGTCGTAGGTGGAGACGTCGAGGGGTGTTGCGCCGGGCGGGTGCGGCGACATGGTTTAGGTCAAGACCTGCACCCGAATACGCACCCATCCGGCGATCCGGCAACCGCTGCTGGACAGCAGGACCTCAACAAATGGGGATCGCCCAGAATTCGTGAACATGGAGAACGAGCGGTGGCTTAAAGTTATTCTGTCCATATTTATCTTTGCAGATTAGGTACCACCGAGGTGCGGAGGCCCTGTGGATCCTAAAAGTAAAACAGAGGCCTTTTTCTCAGTGTCTCGGAGTATCCGTATTTTATCCCCCCGTCCAGACACCCGCCGCGCCACTGTTGGGTTCCGGTCGTCATAAGTGTGGATCGTCACTGTATTTCCCATGCCTGGCCGACGCGCGCCACCCGACCATCCGAAGATCAAAAAATCTATGGTCGAAACCATACTTTTGTTCAGTTGCACCGGCGGCAATTTCAATCAAGGATGCGGTTTGAAACACACAGTTTACCCATCGAAGGATACAGTTCATGAAAGTTGGTTTTATCGGTCTTGGAAATATTGGCGGCAAGCTTTCGGGCAGCCTGCTCAGGAACGGATTTGATGTCATGGTCCGCGATCTGGACCGCGCCGTGGCGGATCCGTTTCTGGCCCGTGGTGCCACGTGGGGTGACTCGCCAAAGGCTATGGCGGAAGCCTGCGACGTGGTTGTCACGTGTCTGCCGTCGCCGGCGGCCAGCGCGGCGGTGATGGAGGCGGACGACGGTATTCTGGCCGGGCTCAGCGCCGGCAAGATCTGGGCCGAGATGAGCACCACC
>JAJFID010000008.1 GCA_021775325.1 Rhodospirillales bacterium | reverse complement strand
CCAATGACGCCGCCGAGCCGCCGGAAGACCCTCCCGGTGTGAAGTTTGTATTCCACGGGTTCCGCGTGGTGCCCCACAAACGCGTGGTGGTGACAGCCGCACAACAGAACTCGGGCGTGGTTGTACGGGCATGACAAATGGCACCGGCATTAAACAGACGCTGGGCAAACACAGCCGTATCATCAGCGACATAATCCTTGTTGATAAGCGAGCCCGACGTGCAGTGTTTGCCCTTCACCGGCACCTCATCCTTGATCGCCAGCGGAATACCTTCCAGTGCCCGCGTCCGACCGCCCTTTTTCATATAACGCGCTTCTGATTTTCTGGCCTGGGCGAGGGCTTCGTCAAAAAACGTTTCTGTAAAAGCGTTGATGACCGGCTCCACCTTCTCGGTACGTTTGATGATCGCCTGCATCAGCTCCACGGGCGACAGCTTGCGCCGTTTGAACAACTTCAACGCCTCGGTCGCCGACAGATAACATGTGTCCTCATAGGTCATCGCTGTTCCCCTCTCTACGAATACTGTTTACCGCCCGTACTGTTTCATAACAGCCATCAGGTCATCATGGTTGATGGCGTGCACCGTATGACCGTTCTGGCCCGTCATGGTTTCCGCAGCCGCGAGGGCGTTAATAATTGCCTCTTCGGTCGCTTCCACGGTAGCCAAGAACAGAGGATTGATATGCGCATTGACTGTATAACGCAGCATCGCCTCACTGGTGCCTGCTTTTTCGCAGACATCATTGTGTGTCGACATGGCCAGAAAAATATCACCGGAACCATCTTCACTGGGCGATCCTGTCCGCCCCACACCCAGGCCCATGCGGCGGGCAACACGCTGAAGCTGGATGGCTGACAGCGGTGCATCGGTTATGGCAATACCAATGATGGAACCCTGCACATCCGGGTTTTGTGCTGTACCCCAGACGGCGTTGTCGGTCAGATGCCGCCCCACAGGGACGCCGCGAACAGACAGATCATGGCGCTTGCCGAAGTTCGCCTGAACAAGAACGCCAATGGTGAATGTTTCATCACCCAGCGTGAATCGCCGCGACGCGGTCCCCGTGCCGCCCTTGAATTCATAACAGACCATACCGGTGCCACCACCAACATTGCCCTCGGCAACAGGCCCCGGTCTGGCAGAGTCACATGCAGCCAGTACATGGGCTTCTGTTACATGCTGACCATTGATGTCGTTCAGATACTCGTCACAGGTTTCCGCAGAAACCGGCAACATCCACAACTGAGCTTCCGCGTTAAATCGCGGGTGGGCAATCATCCAGCGCAGAATGCCGTGGTGGGCCAGCCCCACACTATGGGTATTGGTGATGGCAATGGGCCCGGAAAAGGCTCCGGCCTCGTCAATCCAGTGCACGCCGGTCATCTCGCCATTGCCGTTGAGGGAAAATCGACCGGCCCAAACGCCGTCGAAAGCCCGGTCTTTGCCACGCGGGTGGATAATGGTGACACCTGTGCGGACCGGTCCTTTGCCAATCTGCAGGGCACCGTCACCGTCGATCAGGGTTGTGAATCCGACCTCGACACCGGCAACATCGGTGATGGCGTTAAGCGGCCCGGTCTCACCATCGAAGGGAATACCCAGATCCCGTGCCCGTTGCCTGACTGTCATCGCGCTGGAATCTCCCCGGTTCAGCGGGTTTTTCTACCCCCGCATGGCACATTTTTTTCATTTTTCGCCTTGGGGACTGGACGATCTATACCCCTAAGGCTGTATACTCACCCTCAACTGTAAACAGACACGGCGAACGGGTAAACCGCGTGACAATACTGTCTCAATGCCTGGACGATTCGGCGAACCTTATCAGGGCTATCAACAGCCCTGATTTCGGTGCCGCGTTGGGACGTATTCTCCAAAA
Source organism: Rhodospirillales bacterium (assembly GCA_021775325.1). Classification (GTDB taxonomy): domain Bacteria; phylum Pseudomonadota; class Alphaproteobacteria; order Rhodospirillales; family Casp-alpha2; genus JABJGO01. The sequence continues at coordinate 20,883 of JAJFID010000008.1, read as the reverse complement.
CGCGGCCAGCTTCGACAGTTTCATGGCCCTGGCGTATAATGGTGATAAAGCACCCATAAACCTGTGCCATTCTACCGGTGAAAATCCCAGCGTTATGTCGCTGGAGGAGTACCAGTCTGGCGCTTATCTGCTTGACCCTTTTTATCAATGCCTGCGACGGGGGATTGCGCCCGGCGTTTACCGCTTGAAAGACCTGGCACCGGATCATTTCTTTCGGAGCGAGTACTACCGGACCTACTATGCAAAGACATGTGTTGTGGATGAACTCGGTATTTTCGTACCGATGGATAATGGCGGTATGGTGGTTGTTTCCATCGAACGGGAAAACAACAGTCGACCATTCGGGAAAAAAGACATTGAGCGCATCAAGGCCATCGAACCCATTGTTCGCGAGGCTGTCGTCCAGCACTGGCGCAACCCGGAGATTGCCGAAATCGCCCGACTGCCCACCGAAGGCCATTACGACACGCTGCCAACCCGGGTCCAGGACGCGGCGGCCTACAACAACAATACCGGCATTACCAACCGCGAGTCCGAGGTTGTCAGTCTGATCCTCCGGGGATACTCGTCGATTTCCATCGCCAGTTTGCTGGAGATATCTGTCAGTACCGTGAAGGTCCATCGCAAGAACATTTACGCCAAATTGCAGATTTCGTCTCAGGCGGAACTGTTTTCCCTGTTCCTGCCCCTGCTGACCCGGCCTGCCGCCTGATCCGTCACGATGTTTTGCACTCGAAGGGGTTTCTCCACCTTCTTCTTGTCGGTCACATACACGCGTCACGAGGCGCATCCGCCGACTCTTTGCTTATTGGTTTCCCGAGGACCGTAGACTTGGCGAAACAGCCTGGCTTAGTATGGCACTCGGATGAATCGGAGATTGAATCATGCGACTGGTTTTAATCACATGTATGTCGGTGCTGGTGTACGGAATGCTCATGTTCTCAGACAACGTGTCTGCTCAGGACGGATGTGGGTTTGGCCAACTCCCGCATCCCTATGCAAAAGATGAATGTTATGCCGAGCTCAATACACCGTGTCCAGGCGGCGGCGCGTGCAGCAGTACAGAACAGTGCACGTCGGATGGTTACTGCATCCCAAATGATACTGAAGACTGCGGTAGCGGTTCATACTGTGCCCTGGGTTCGTTTTGCGGGTCGGGAGGTGGTTGTGTTTCGCTTGGGACAATCGACTGTGGTGACGGCCAGTACTGTCAGTTCGGCGAACAATGCAAGGATGGCGGTGGATGCATCAGCGCGACGGCTGTCGAATGTGACGATGGCACATTCTGCCAGTCTGGCGAACAATGCACAGCGGGCGGCTGCATGCCTCTCGCTGCCGTGGATTGTGGCGGCACGATTTACTGTAACTTTGGCGACGAATGCACAAGTACCGGCGGCTGCATGCCAGCCGGCAGCACGGACTGCGATGATGGATCTTATTGCCCGGCCGGGACTCGATGCGTCGCCGATGGGTGTGCGTACTGAAAAAAACTGCCTTAACACGGTCGCTGCCGGAATGGCCCAATTCAGGCCAGTCAGGCGTAATCGCACGTCTGGCAAAACGCGGGGGCCAGTTCAGACTGGCGTACAGTGCCGGTCTGGCGCAACCGCCGTTGCCAGTCCTTATTATAGAGTTCCAGCACGTGCATGTCGGCGACGTTGCCATGACCAAATCTGCCTTCGGCGTCATAACAACATTGAGCCTCTGAGCCGTCGGCCAGGATATGGAGCTGATACCAGTCCTTGCACCCGCTCGGTCTGGTGATGACAGGTTTGGCATCGTTCTCTGTCATGCCAAACCAGTTGGTGGGCGGATACCGATCGATCGCAAACAGCGGGTATCGGTCCCGGCACCATACCTCAAATTCCTGCCATCGCGGCCCCTCATGCATCACCGTGGTAAGAACGGTGAAAAATTCCAGTTCTTCCCGTTCCTTCATGGCATGCATGGCGTCCAGATTGGCAACAGTGCGATCAAATGAAATCCCCATCAGATCCTCGTACGCCGTTCTCTCACTTTCGTTGAGCGACACCATCAGTTTCTTGAAATTCTTGTATCCGGCCAGTTTGCGGACATTCCGTTCTGTTAGCGTGGAGCCGTTGCTGGGCAGGAATACACGGGCCTGTGGTAATTTTTGTTCAATCAAATCCATGAAGTCGAACAGGCGATGATCCAGCAACGGCTCGTTCACACGGGACAAATTCATCTGGAATCCGTAGTCCGATGGAATATCACGCAAATCATCAATAATCTTTTCGAACATCTGCTCGGTCATACGAACACCGGCGCGCTCGGATGTCTGTTCCATTTCCGGATAGGGACAGAAATGGCATTTGGCATTGCACTTCATGAACGTCTCAATGGTGACGGCATGTGGATAATCGATTGCAAAATGGTCGACGGTCGGCATCAGCTCCTGGTTCGTGGCCACCATAATACGCTGGGCCAAAACTGATGTTTGCAATTCCGCGAGCCGGGACAGGATGTCGGTCTGGCCCAGTTCTTGGGCGATGTTGATCAACGGTGGAAAACAGTCTTCCTGTGCATTGGAAACCTTGGGTTCAGTCGTGCACATTTCGGTCCAGTGGCGCAGTCGTTTCGCAACACTTTGCACGTTACCCTTGTTCCAATCTGTGACGATTTCATTCGCCGTATCGCGAAACTCCTTGTCCCGGGCAACCGTCGTCTGAGCAATACCATCACCCATGGCGGCGGCAATCACGGCATCAATCTCGATCATGGAGCGGGTCGCTCCAATCTCGCAGGCGATGACCCGCAGCGGTTCAAGATTGCGCAAGACCATTTGAGTATCGGCATTCGAATCGCGACAAAGGATGAGTATGTCGCTGATGCGCTGATCCATGGCTTCACTGTCATGGTTGCTGAACGCCGCCGGGTCCCGGGCATTAAATGCCGAGATCACGCTATTAACCTGCTTGTGTAGTCTTTCCGAAAGTGACTGCACCCGATTGTACTCCTTACAGAACCCGGACCATCATTATAGGACCCAGAACAATCACCAACTTAGGCCTCATTTGGTGTGAACGGTTAGATTCCCCCGAATGATACGTTACACCGGCACTGCCAGGGATACTTTGACGTCATCCATGACCACATTTGTCCGGAAACGCTGAATATTGGAGTTCTGGAAGAAATAGCGTCGGGTGAAATCCTCGTAATCCTTCATGTCCCTGGCTGTCAGGATGACAATAAAGTCGGCATTACCCGTCACATAATAACACTGCATGACCTCGGGAGATTTCAGCATGGTTCGTTTGAACTGGTCGAGGATATCCGGGTGCTCGCGCTCGACGGAGACTTCCACGATCAACGTCAGTCGCGGCCCAATCGCATCTGCCGAGAGTACCGAGATATCCCTGGCGATGATGCCCTGATCGCGCAACTTCTTCAGCCGTTTCTGACAGGCCGTTGCCGACAGGCCGACCTGCGCACTGAGTTTCTCTGCGGTCAGGCGACTATCGTGCTGAACCAGATTAAGTAACTTTGCGTCAAAATCGTCCATTTCGATATCCGATACTAATTTCGTACAATTTATCCAATATAAGACTAAATAACGATCCAAACACCCCCAAATCAATTATTTCTGCCGCATGTTAGATGATAGCGTGATTTCTTCTTTGCCGACAAAACCTGAGGATCATAATTGATGCACGATACGTTGATGCGCACCAACGCGTTGAACGCGGAAATGATTAACTGGCGGCACGATTTTCATCAGTACCCGGAACTCGGTTTTCAGGAATACCGGACAGCCAGCGTTGTTGCGGAGCAGCTTCGCTCGTTTGGTCTTGAGGTCCATGAGGGAATCGGAAAAACCGGTGTCGTGGGGGTCCTGAAACGCGGGAATGGAACCAAGTCAATCGGATTACGGGCCGACATGGACGCTCTCGCAATCACGGAAGCAAATGAATTTGCCCACAAGTCCCGCCATGATGGACAGATGCATGCCTGTGGTCATGACGGACACACGGCGATGTTGTTGGGTGCGGCCAAGTATCTGGCCGAAAACGGCCAGTTTGACGGCACCGTTGTATTCATTTTCCAGCCCGCCGAGGAACACGGCAAGGGCGCGCTCGCCATGATCGAGGATGGTGTGTTCGAACGTTTCCCCGTGACCGCCATTTACGGTATCCACAACATGCCGTCACTGGCGACCGGACATTTTGCAATTCGTTCTGGCCCCATTATGGCCTGCGAAGACAATTTCGAAATCGTCATCCACGGCAAGGGCAGCCATGCCGCGTTACCCCACCTGGGTATCGATCCAATTGTTGTGGGTGCCGAGATCGTTACGTCTCTGCAATCCATCATCTCGCGAACACTGAACCCGGTGGACAACGGGGTGATTTCAGTGACTGATTTTTCGGTTGCAGCAACGCGGAATGTAATCCCGGAAAAAGTCATTCTGCGGGGCGATGTTCGTGCATTTACGCCAGACATCCAGGCTCGGATTGAATCATCCATGGAACGTATCGTATCGGGCATCTGCGCGGCCTACGGCGCGACCTATGATTTTGTCTATACCCGCGAGTTTGTCGCCACCATCAACTCTGAACCGGAAGCCGACATTGCTGTTGCAGTCGCCCGCGAGATCGTGGGCGATGACGGCGTGTATGCGGACTGTGCGCCAATCATGGCATCAGAAGATTTCGGGTTTTTCCTCAACCATCTGCCCGGCTGCTACGTATTGTTGGGCAACGGCGGTGAAGGCCCCGGCGGCTGCGGCCTGCACAGTCCTCATTACGACTTCAACAATGAAATTCTGACCACGGGCGCTGCTTTCTGGGCGCAACTGGTCCATGACCAGCTCAATCCGGAGGCCGGTGATACGGCATCAGCATCTGTCTGACGATGGCACATAACAACAAACACCTGGGAAACAGGGGGACACTCTGAAATTGCCACGCTGAAATCCGGGGTTCAACCGATTCACGATGGCTATTACCGCCGCTTGTTGCGGCAACAGCAAAGAAGGCACCATGCTCGGTGCTATCAGGGAGAAAAGTAGTATGAAGACATCTATCAAACTAGCATTGGCGGCCGGGGCAGTAGCCTTTACCGCTGGCATGAGCGGTTCCGCTTTTGCCGACATTGTTGTGACCTCCTGGGGTGGTGGTTACACGGCGAGCCAGCAGAAAGCCTATGGCGCGAGCTGGGAAGCCAAGACCGGTAAGAAGATCAACTGGGAAAACTACAACGGTGGTCTGGGCGAAGTCCGTGCCATGGTTGAAGCGGGCAATGCCACGTGGGATATCGTCGATGTTCTGCCTGACCAGATCCGTACCGGTTGTGACGAAGGCCTGTTCGAGGAAATTCCTGCCGACATGTTCATTACGACCGGCGGCGTTTCCTTCGATGATGATATGATGGTTCCGCGCCCCAATGATTGCGCGATTCCTCAGATTTTCTGGTCCTACATGGCGTTCTATCAGGAAGGCACCTATTCGGGTGAGCAGCCTGATTCCATTGCCGATTTCTTTGACGTAGAGAAGTTCCCCGGCAAGCGTGGCATCCACACCTGGGCCAACGCTCTGATCGAAATGGCTCTGTATGCTGACGGCGTTGCTATTGCGGACGTTTATGACGTGATGGATACAGAAGAAGGTATCGAACGGGCATTCGCCAAGCTGGACACCATCAAGGACCATGTTGTGTTCTGGTCTTCCGGTGCCAAGCCGCTTGAGCTGGTATCATCCGGCGAAGTTTCCATGTCACTGGCCTATAACGGTCGTGTTGGTGCTGCCATCCTTTCCGAAGGCGCTGCGTTTGTTCCGATCTGGGACGGTCAGGTGCTTGAAGAAGAATGGCTTGCCGTTATCAAGGGCTCCAAGAACAAAGACGAAGCCATTGATTTCGCGATCCATGCTTCTGCGCCCGAGCAGCAGGCCGGTCAGGCCAAGTGGATCAACTATGGTCCCATGCGTAAATCAGGTCTGGCGATCATTGCCGCCAATGAGCCCTGGTACAACACAGGCGTGAACATCATGGAGCATATGCCGAACCGTGATGAAGTCATGCCGAGCTCCATTTTCGCCAACCCCGACTGGTGGGCTGATAATGGTTCCGAAATCTCTGAGCGCTTCACTGCGTGGATGGCTCAGTAATATTTCGTGACTAAACAGGTTGCGGACCGGGCACATCAATGCCCGGTCCGGTTCCTGAACTTCGAGACGTGTTATTTTATGAATTTGTAGATTTCGGATTGGTATCAGGACCATGGCGACAGCAGCACCAGAACAGATACTGACAGCAGACGGCACTCCTCTTAAAGCCAGTCTTCAAAAATCACTGATGCGAAGCAAAATGCATGCGGCCGGGCTCGTGTTCCCCGCATTTCTGTTTCTGGTCATCATGTTTATTGCGCCCATCGGGGTCCTGTTGACCCGGAGTATTGATGACAAACTGGTAAACCAGTTTTTGCCCAATACTTTCGCGCTTTTTGAGCAATGGGATCAAAAGGAGCTGCCCGACGAAGACATGTACGAGGCAATGTTCCTCGACATAACCGGCGCTGACAAGACCTTGTTGGGGCGTGCGACGATCCGGATGAACTACGAGGTATCCGGTTGGCGCAGTCTGGTAAAAAAATCCAACCGTGAATTCAAGAAGATCGAATCCGGCCCCTATAAGGAGGCCATGATCAAGGTCCACAAACGGTGGGGTGAGATCAAATATTGGCAATCCCTGGGTGCCATGGTGGACAATTACACCATGGGATATTACCTCAATGCATTCGATCTGAGATTTGATGGTGACAAGAATGTCATTGAACAACCGGAAAATCGCCAGGTGTACAACCTGCTTTGGTGGCGGACATTCGTCGTCAGCCTGCTGGTAACGTTCTTCTGTGTATTACTGGGTTATCCGGTTGCCTATCTGCTGGCCACGTTGCCCATGCGGATCAGTAATCTGCTCATGATCTGTGTACTGATGCCGTTCTGGACCTCACTGCTGGTCCGCATTGTGGCGTGGATGATCATGTTACAACAGGAAGGCGTGGTGAATAATGTGCTCGTGAGCATCGGTATAGTCTCGGACGAGAACAGACTGGCCATGATGTACAACTTTACCGGCACAATCATTGTGATGACGCAGATTCTGTTGCCGTTCATGATCCTGCCCATGTACAGCGTGATGAAGGGTATTTCACCCAACTATATGAAAGCGGCCCAGAATCTGGGTGCAGCACCATCGCTCGCGTTCATTCGGGTGTATATTCCGCAATCGTTGCCGGGTGTGGGTGCAGGCGTGATCCTCGTGTTCATTGTGGCTATCGGTTACTACATCACGCCCGAGCTTGTTGGTGGTAAAGATGGTCGCCTGATCGGAAATATGGTTGCCTATCATATGCAAAACTCACTGAACTGGGGTCTTGCATCCGCTATGGGCCTTATTCTGCTAACCGGTATTCTGGTGCTGTACTGGTTGTATGACAAATTGACCGGCTCTGCCGGCATGAAGATGGGATAACGCAACATGGCTCTTCCATTATACAAGACTCCGTTCCAGCGATTCGGCCACTATTGCTACCTCGGTTTCAGCGGATTCGTATTGTTTTTCCTGGTAGCACCGCTGGTCGCCGTTATTCCATTGTCATTCACGTCCAGCGCATTCCTCAACTTCACGCCGGAGATGTTGCGGCTTGATCCCGAGGCATTTTCGCTGCGCTGGTACAAGATCATGATCGGGGACTGTTCCGATCCAACGATTACCACGGTGTGTACCGATAAATGGAAAGATGGTGCGGCCAACAGCCTGGTGATCGCGATTTTTGCCACGCTGTTTTCTATTGTACTGGGGACGCTGGCCTCGCTTGGATTAAGCCGACCGGCGATGCCTTATCAGAAGGCCATCACGGCTCTGTTGATTTCACCCATGATCGTACCACTGATCATTACGGCTTCCGGCATGTTCATGTTCTTCTCCCAACTGGATCTGGTTGGTACATTTACAGGCCTGATCCTTGCCCATACGATTCTGGGTATTCCGTTTGTCGTCATTACGGTGACAGCCACGCTGGTCGGTTTCGATCATAGTCTGATGCGCGCGGCGGCAAGCCTTGGCGGCTCACCGACGCGGAACTTCTTCCAGGTCATGATGCCGTTGATTTTACCGGGCGTCATATCCGGTGGACTGTTTGCATTCATCACGTCGTTTGATGAAGTTGTGGTGATGCTGTTCATTGGCGGACCTGAGGTTGTGACCCTGCCCAAGCAGATGTGGGCCGGAATCCGTCAGGAAATCAGCCCGACAATTCTGTCCGTCGCGACCGTGCTGGTGATTTTCTCAATCATCCTGCTGTCCACAGTGGAAATGCTGCGTCGCCGCACAGAACGCATTCGCGGCATTACACCACACTAGCGGTGGTCAATCGAATATCTTGAGGGAGAGGGATCTAATTCCCCAGGGTTTACGTCCCGGACACTGTCCGGGACGTTTTCTTTTGTGCGGCTCTCAACGTCAGTCCTTGACGTACAGGGCCTGAGGGTAATCACATAGTTTTTCGCAACCGTCTTCTGACACCCGGAAACACTCGCTGATTTCAATGCCCCAGTCATCCATCCAGATTCCGGCAATGAGGTGAATGGTCATATTGGTCTGCAGGACAGTTTTGTCGCCGGGGCGCAGGCTCAGGGTATGCTCGCCCCAGTCAGGCGGATAGTTGACGCCGGTTGAATACCCCAGCCGGGATTCCTTGGACAGCCCGTGCCGACCGATGGAGTGTCGCCAACTGGCCTCGACTTCTTCACATGTGTTGCCGGGCTTGACCGTATCCAGTGCGGCGGCAACGCCTTCCATGACGATCTCGCTGGTATCCAGCAGCTTTTGCGGCGGCTGGCCCAGGTGCATGGTCCGCGCCATGGGACAGTGATAGTGGTGATGGGCACCACCCAGTTCCAGAATAGTCGCCTCACCGCTGACAAACGGCTGATCGGTCCAGGTCAGGTGCGGCGTCGATGTGCCAACACCTGTGGGCAGCATGGGTACCAGTGAGGTGTAATCGCCGCCGTGCTCCGGTGTGCCGGAAATCTCGGACTGATATATGGCCGCGGCGGCATCACACTGGCGCACCCCCGGTTCGATGAAGTCGTAGGCGATCTGCATGGTTTTTTCGACAATACGTGCGGCACGGCGCATGTACTCGATTTCCTGTGGCGACTTGATGACCCGGACCCAGTTCACCAGAGCGGTGGCATCGACCACGGTGGCGTTCGGCAGGCCCCTGACCAGGGCAGCATGGCTGGCGGCGGTATAATAATATGCGTCCATTTCGACACCGATTGTTCCGGTATGGATGCCGCGCCTGACCATCTCTTCGGCAATCCAGTCCATGGCATGGCGTTCCGTGGACTGAACGTAGGTATCGGGAAACCCGATCATGTTATCGTCGTCCAGATAGGTTGTAACGCGTCCACCGTTCACATCCATCTGCCGGACAATACAGATGGGTTGATCCAGGTCCCTGGCAACAATGACCACCTGCGGTGTATAGAAGGACCAGCCGTCATAACCCGTCAGATAGTTCATATTGGCCGGATCAGCGGCGACCAGAACATCAATGCCTCTGGCGTCCATGCTCTGTTTGGTTTTGGCAAGGCGTTCCTGAAATTCGGCAATGCCAAAGGGCAGCGCTTTTTCGCTCATGGTTTATGATTCTTTCGTATGAGGTGGTGGCGGCTCAGCCCAGTGATTCTAGCAGTGAGCCAAACCCGGATACAGGCTTGTCGTAACCCACGGAACGCAGGGACTCCCAGAACATGGCCTGATTGCTGGAAATTACCGGCAGGTTCAGTTTTTCTTCCAGCCAGGCAAGGTGTTTGACCAGTATCAGCGCCGTGCAGGACAGAAACAGGGCTTCGCTTTCGGGTGTGATGGAATCCTGTGCAGCTTCCAGCAGGGCCTCGATAGGCACACGTGACATATCACCGTCACGCGTCAGGGAGAAACCGTTCATGCCGGTAATTTCGAGCCCTTCGTTTTCCAGATAGGCCTGGATGGTCGCATTGACATCATCCGTATAGGGCGTAACCACGGCCACGCGCGTGGCACCAAAATGCCTGAGTGCGCCTGCGGCACCGGAGATGGGGGTTGCCACCGGAATACCGGGATGGGCGGCCTGTATGCGGTCAACAACCTTCTGATGACCAATGGCGACCGTGCCCGATGTACAGCTATAGGCAATGGCGTCCAGGGACAGGTTTTCGGGCAGCATGCCTGCGGACCGGGTCATGTCGTCGCCCATGGCACGAAGGCTTTCCGGTGTGCAGTTTGAATTGTACTGGATGCGCGATACATAGATGGCAATGTCGTGGCCCTGTGCCATCTCCCACCACTCGGGTTCGCTTGAGGGGTCCGTCGCCAGCGTGATCAGTCCAATCCGGGCACCCGTGCCGGGCAGGGGATTGGGTTTGTACTGCCGTGTCGGGCTCGGACAGACAAAATTGTCCTTGGCCGCCTTTATTTCATTCATGTCATACCACTCCTGTTTCCCGCTCCAGCTCCCGATCAACCGGTGCTCTTTCCTGACGGGGCGGGTGATCGAAGCGCTCCCGGTAGGATTTCGAAAAATGTGATGCAGAAACAAACCCACATGCCACGGATACATCCAGAATGGACATGGCCGTTTGTGACAACAGCATCTGTGCCCGTTTTAATCGCAACTCCATATAATAGCGGGCCGGTGTTGTGTTCAAGTATTTCATGAACAGCCGTTCCACCTGACGTACGGACAGGCCCACACTCAGGGACAGGTCATCGCGCTCGATGGGGTCTTCCAGGTTGGCTTCCATCTGTTCGATGACGGCGATCAGTTTCGGGTGACTGATGCGCAGCCGCCTGCGCACAGGCATACGCTGGGGGGCGTCGGGGTCGTTGCTGCCAATGTGGGAAAACTGTTCGGCCACCGCGACGCTCAGGTCATGGCCGTGTTGCCCGGCGATGAGGTGCAGCATCATATCCAGCGTGGCACCGGCACCGGCCGAGGTAAACATCTTGCGGTCGATTTCATAGAGCTTGGTAGTAACGTCGATCTCGGGGAATTCTTCGGCAAATCCGGCCAGATACTCCCAGTGAATAGTACAGCGATGATCTTCCAGCAGTCCGGCACGGGCCAGCACATAGGTGCCACCCGATATACCACCCATGTAGCTGCCGTGACGCGAAAGCTGTCGCAGGCACGAAAACGTTTTCTTTTCAGTGTAGTCCTGGGGATCAATGCCGGCACAGACAATAATCGCCGGGCATTCTTCAACATCCTGAATGCTGCGGTCGGGCATCAGGGTTATGCCGCTGCTGGAGACGATGGCCTGACCATCGGCAGAGTAGATTTCCCAGGCGTACAGTTCCTGCCCGCTCATGCGGTTGGCGGAGCGCAGCGGCTCCACCGCCGCCGTAAACGAAAACAGCGGAAACTGCGGTATCAACAGAAAACCGACACGTTGCGGACCGGCCTGGGGTGGATCACCGAGCATGGATGATTTGATCCTGTAAATTGGTGCCAAATGCCCGCAAAGGGTAGGGGAAAATGTGGTCGTAATCCAGCAAATTGGGGTCGCTCGATGGTGGTAAGCGTCTATGATCATCGGAGTCGGTGTGAAGACAGGAATTGGTAGTCGATGAATAATTGGCACGCTGGTTGAGGAAATTTTTGATGCGGTGATTGACATTGGGGTTGCGAACATCCAAGAAATCCCGGCAAATTCGTTATCACTCATTTTCCGGGCCATCTGAACGTGGACAACGAAGTTACAGTTTCCAACAGGGTTATCGATCCTGTCGCCATTGACCGCTCGGTCACGGTGCGCCGGGTCGGCTTTGTTCTGGTCAACAAGTTCAGCCTGATCGCTTATGCCTCCGCGGTGGAAGCCCTGCGCCACGCCAACTATGTGGGCGACCGGCCGGTGTTCGAGTTCTCTACGTATTCTGTCGATGGCGAACCGGTCATGGCCAGCAATGGCATGAGCCTGCAGGTGGGGGGCAAGTTTGACGAGGCGCACAAACTGGACATGATTTTTGTGTGTTCGGGTATTGATGTGCATCTGTGCGCTGATCGCAATATCCTCAGCAATCTGCGCCGTCTTTCCACCCATGGTGCCCAGGTGGGTGCGGTGTGTACGGGGGCCTATATTCTGGCCAAGGCGGGCCTGCTCAATGGCTTTCGCTGTACCATCCATTGGGAAAACCTGTCCAGTTTTGCCGAGGAATTCCCCGACATCGAAATCATTGCCGAGCTCTATGAGGTCGACCGCACCCGCTATACCTGTGCCGGCGGCACGGCAGCCATCGATATGATGCTGCACCTGATTACCAGTCACGCCGGGCACAAGGTCGCCGCCGCCGTGGCTGACCAGTTGATCCACCACCGCATCCGTGAGGGCAGTGAAGGCCAGCGCATGGCGCTGCGCGCCCGGCTCGGGGTTTCCCATCCCAAGCTGCTGGCCGTGATCAGCGAGATGGAAGAAAACCTGGAGATGCCGCTCAACTGCGGCGATCTGGCCAGCAACGTGGGCCTCTCCACCCGCCAGCTCGAACGCCTGTTCCGCAAATATATGGATCAGGCCCCGACACGATATTATCTGAAGCTGCGCCTCGATCGGGCCCGCTATATGCTGTTGCAGACCAGCATGCCCATTCTTGATGTGGCGCTGGCCTGCGGGTTTGTCTCGGCTTCGCACTTTTCAAAATGTTACCGGGAATACTTCAAGCGCACGCCCAGTGAGGAACGCCGCGTCGTTCTTTAGAAGCAGTCGGAACGACTATCGCGGAAACAGCCGCTCCAGCGCCGGATACTGCCAGCCCAGGGTCACACCACGCGCCACCATGAACACACAGAACGCCGTCCACAGACCGTGATTGCCATAGGGTTCTATGAGCACGAGGGCAGCGGCGGCAAACGTGATCAGCGATATGAGCATGGCGTTGCGCATGTCGGTGCCCCGGGTCATACCGAAGAAGATGCCATCCAGCACAAAACTCCACACGGATATGAGCGGCAGCACGGCGACCCACGGCAGGTACTCCCGCGCCATCAACCGCACCGACGGGGTGGTGCTGAGCATATCCACGATGGCACCGCCAAAAAACCAGAACACCAGACAGAACGGCAGGGTAAACACAACGGCCCACACACTGGACGCGTAAACCGCGCCCCGGAAACGCTCCCGGTCGCGCGCCCCGTAGGCATGCCCCGCGAGGGTTTCCACCGCGTGGGCAAACCCGTCCAGGCCGTAGGCCATGAAACCAAAAAACAGCATCAGCACGGCATTGGTCGCCAGCACTGTATCACCCATACGCGCACCCACAGCTGTGACCGTCACGAAGGCCGCTTCCAGACACAGCGTGCGCAACAGAATATCGCGGTTGAGTAACAACAGCGCGCGCAGCCGGTCCCATTGTCTGACCAGATCGGACCGCCAGGTGCCGCCCAGTTTGCGGGCATGATAGAGCGCCAGCCAGACCCCGAACACCGCCGCCGTAATTTCCGAGATCACCGTGGCCCAGGCGACGCCTTCCACGCCCCAGCCGAACTCCAGCACAAACAACAGATCCAGCGCGATGTTGAGGGCGTTCATGCCCAACTGCAGCATGAGAATGGCAACGGTGTTCTGAATGCCCACAAACCAGCCCAGCAACACATAACCCATGAACACAAATGGTGCGCCCCAGATGCGAATGCTGTAATAGGTTTCGGTCAGTTCTGCGACCTGGGGTCCGGGCGATATGAGCGCCATGGTACCCCACAGGATAGGCCCCTGCAGGATGACAACGACCAGTCCGGTAATGACGGCCAGCACGAATCCGCGCGCCATATAGGCACGCACCTGATCCAGATCACCGGCACCCAGCGCCTGGGCGGTAAACCCGGAGGTACCCATGCGCAGGAAACCGAAACCCCAGTAGATGATACTGAAAATCTGTGCGCCCACGGCCACGGCCCCGATGTAGTGGGCACCCGGCAACTGACCGACCACGGCGGTATCCACGATGCCCAGCAGGGGAACCGATATGTTGGACAACATGATCGGTCCGGCCAGAATCCAGATGGTTTTGTTCCAGTGCGCGAGCTTCATGGTTACGGGTTATCTGGGTTTGTTGTGGTGGGATACCGCAGGGGCCGCATGATAACCAGTGCGCCAAAATGGTCCAGTTCATTGCTGGTGAAAAACGGAAACCACTCGCGGAACCGTTTCACCAGAGCGGCCGTATCCGTGATGACAATATCGCCTGCATACTCAGGCCTGCTCGCGGTAAAGCCGATTTCGTCCAGGAAGTAGACAAAGGCCTCGATGGGGGCCTCGATATGCTCGCGCGTGATCCGGATGTTCATCATGGCGTTTTTGTTGCCAGAGGTATCTCCGGAAGGCGGGTCGGCCAGCAGGTGACTGTACAGCTTGCTGTTGTGGCTGCAATGGAATGCACCATACAGCAGCAGGTGCCGCTGACCGGGTTTGTAGACTGCCTTCAGGTTGCGTTCGATGGACAGCTCGCGGGAATTGCCGTCCCCGCCGCGGCGGTTGTCGAACTGACGTTTTGTCTCCTCAATGCCCAGCACCCGGACGGCGGGATTGGCCTCGCGCGCCGCCTGCAGGATGGCGGTCATATCATGACCCAACAGGATCAGGGGGGACCGCGTACCCAGATGGCGCATGAAGTACGCGGACTGTGTGCGGGTGGCTTCGATCATGAGGATGTCCGCAGGCAGACGGGGCAGGATTTGCGCAGCGATCAGATTGCGCAGATGGGTGTCGTGGTTCTCGCCCAGACATATCAGACCATAATTGTCCGCGTAGACCCGACCCAACCACGACTCCATGTCCGAGATAGAGCGGTCCAGCAGATCCATGATGGCCGCCTTACCGGCGTCGTCTTCGGCATTGAACCGGTTGACACCTCCCACCCCCCACGGATGGTGCAGGGGAAACTGCACCCGCTCGGTGGACAGCGGTGCCAGCACGTACCGCTCGGCCATATTGCCATACCAGTTGAAGGCCTGCAGGATGAAATAAGCCACCAGCGGAATACCAAAAATCGCCAGCACATAGCGGAGGATGTAATGGTTCACTGTGGTTTTCTGTCCCTGTTTTGCGTCTGGATAAAGTGTGCCGTCGGTAATGCAACCGTCTGGAGGCCGTCAGCATCCGCATTGGTCGATGCTAGTTTGTCGTTTAATCACTCGGAAATGATTCGCGGACCAGCCATCTATCCTGCCTCACTTTCCACCAGTTCAATCGCCACGTTCTCCAGGTCTTCGGCGAAGTCTTCGCCGGCTTCCTGCATGCTATCGTCACCAGCTTCGTACACCCATGTGACAGAGATGGTATTGCCGGTGGCGGCGCATTCTTCCATGGCGTCGAAAATGCGGTAAAGAACCTGGGCCGAGCTGCTGTGAAAATAAGTGAAGGCACAGTGAAAGCTCAGGCTGGCACTGTTGAGGTTTTCCAGATAGGAAATGAACGGATCGACGATAGGGTCATAAAAATCCCGTGCATTTTCCGGGTACGAGTATCCGCTGATCGAAAAGCGGTTGGATGCGTAATCAAAGTCGATTGCCGGGTGGCGATCTGTGGCGTTGATTTTTATATTGTCCATGGTTCTCGTGTCCATTCTAGATCGTGGCCTTCAGAGCAAAAAACACATTAGAGTCATCGGATTCCTGAAAATCGAATTCAAACCCTTTCGTTGCCCGTAGCGCCACTTCCACAAATCCCACACCGGCGCCCTTGCTGTTTTCAGGCGGACCCTCTCGCAGGGTCTTTTTGTACAACGCTTTCAGTTCTTTGCGATCCAGCCCCTTGATATGGGTGAGACTGTCCGTCAGTCGTTGCGAATCCTCTTTATGAATCATGTTCCCGCACACCACGAAATGGTCGTTCTCATCTTGTCCAATGGCGAGAACACCGTACCGCAGATCAATTGAGCTCTGACCTGAGTCGGAAGTCTTGTTCTCGGCTGAGTAACGGATGATGTTTTGGCTGAATTCAATGACCACGGAGAATATGCCCCGCGCCGTGTTGATATCAACCTTGTCCAGTTCCAGTTTCTTTTTCAGGGTCTGGGCAATGCCGCTGAGGACTTCTTCCGTCATGAAACCAGTGAAACAAAATGACACGCCATCCGTATTCATGTGGTCACGAAGGGCCGTGACTTGTTCAATCAGCATGGTGTGTAGGCCCTTTCACAGTCGAAATCCAATAATCGCCACATCGTCCAGGCGGGCCTCCTGCCCCTGATACTCGGTCAAAGTATCCTGCAGGATACTTACCTGTTCACTGAATGCCAGCCCTGATATACCCTCCAGTGCTTCCGCAAACCGCCGTTTGCCGAACGTCCGTCGGTCCGTGCCGCCGACCTGATCAACAAATCCGTCCGTGGTCAGGTAATAGGCGTAACCCGGTGCTGCGGGAATACGGACCGTGTCATAGACTTGTTCTGCGGGCACCCGCGCATATCCGATGCCTTTGCGACCGCCCTTGATTTCCTGAACACCCGCTTCGGAAGCCACAAATATTGAGAACCGGGCACCGCAGAACTCGAAACTGTCTTCACTGCCATCGAAATAACAGATACCAAGCTCCATTCCGTCCTGAGCCTGTTCGTTCTGGGCGCCGTGTTTCTGAGTGGCCTGAATAATCTGATGCATGCGCTGCATCAGCGAACCTACTTCACCCACCGGAGTTTCTGAGCGGGCACGATCAAGGGCACCAGTGGCGATCATGGTCATGAAGGCTCCGGGCACACCGTGTCCCGTGCAATCGCCCAGCAACAGCAGCGTTCCCGTTCCCCACGGTCGCAACCAGTACACGTCGCCGCCAATCACGCTCTGCGGTTCCCACAGAACAAAGTGCTCGGCAAGAACATCATCAATGGCGGATGTGGCAGGCAGGATGGCGCGTTGCATATTGCTGGCATAGTCGATGGAGGCCGAAATGGTATCCAGCGCTTCGCTGAGCTCCTCGGTAGCTTCGTCCACACGCCGTTGGATGGTCCGGTTCCGAGACAATAGAAAGGCCACCAGAAAAGCGGCGAACAGGGTCATACCGATACCGAACACCAGCGTCGACCGGGCCAGTCCAGTGTTGACGCCGCCGGCAAACCGCGCGTCAAAATCCCACTGGATCAACAGTTCCGCACCGGCGCTGACCGTCCGGATAGGGACCGTGTGCAGGACTCCGGATGTGCCTCGGTCAAGGATAGCAACTTCTGGACCTTGGCCGCTGACCATCGGGTAGCGTCCGGACACACGCATTGCGACGCCGTCCGGCACGTGCAGGTCGAACAGCCCGTCTACCAACGCCATGTAGTCAATGACGCCGATAATCAGCACATCGCCATCTGTATTGAAGGTCCCCAGCGCGACCGGCGAAGCACGGGACGCTGCGTTGCCACCCTCTAGCGGATGCCCGAGAATGACTTCGCCAAATCGCTCCTCTGCGACCTCTGCTGCGTCCAGTAACGCCGGGTTGTCAGCAAGATATTGATCGTAATCCAGCACGCCGCCCGGATCGCTGGTATAGCGGATAAAAGAAGATGAGACTCCGCCTTCAGGATCGATTTCCACAAGTGCGGCAGCCTCCAGGAAAAAGGCGGTGGCTCGCGCTTCCAGCCCGTCGAAAGCGTTGAGAAACTCGGATTCTGTCAGACTGTTGGAGTTCTCTGACAAGGCGGCTAGTCCGGACAGGGGGGCATAACTTTCCTCCAGCCATCCCAGAAGGGTGCCGCTCAACGACCGCGCCACATTTGCTGCCTGGTCCTCCCACACGCTCCGGGCTTCTGACCGCAGCGCTTCACTGATCCAGATTGAGCCGCCAAATCCGACTGTCAGGATAACCACGACAATGCCCACCAGTCCGCGAAAGCCCGACATTAAATCTACCAGTCGTTCACACTGAAGATCGGGCGAAACCCGCGCGGTGGCAGTGAGGTGGATTCATCAAACTCCCGAATGTTATTGCCATCAACCACGATAACCTTGGGGCCAAAGTGTCGGAAAAATGCTTTGTTTTCCAGCGCCCGAACGGTCGTGTCCACCGACATTCTTGCCTGGAGTGCTGGCAGGTCGGTGGGCGCTGCAATGACGTTGCCCCGACGAATACCACGATGCACATCGGGACCATAGTAATATGAAAGTACCTTGACCTTTTTTGTCAGTCCCATGCGCCGGATGACATCGACAGCCGCATTTGCCGTGACAGCAGTGCCGACCACGTAACTCAGATCGCTGTCGGCCTCCAGCGCGGCCTTCACCAGTTCACCCTGGGTAGAGCGTCCTGTATCTCCGAACGCCGATGCTGAGATTTCAATGTTGCTGCCTTCCAGCCCGGCACGGAAGCCCTTGTCGCCCTGTGCAACCCAGCCGGCCCCATCCGGACCGGGAAACCATGCGACTTTCACCGGACCGTCTGCGTTCTGCTCAAGATCGCGCAGGTATTCGGCAGTGAGGAAACCCATATCCCAGAAATCCACACCGCTTCGCGCGGTCAGGTTAGGTGAATTGATCCCGTTAATCATGTCAACGACCACATGGCCACTGCTGGTGTAGGTATCGACCAGATCATTCAAGCCTTCGGCGCTAATTCCGCCGATAATCAGAGCCTCGGCACCAGATGCCATGCACTCTTGAATCTGCGAGCGCTGGACATCCAGATTACCATACCCGCCTGCTTCAAACAGCCGAAGCCCGACACCGAGTTCTTTGGCCTGATCGATCAGACCAAAGTTGACAGCAGTCCAGTAAGGGTCTTTGAGGTGGGGAATGGAGGCACATATTTTCCAGACCTTGTCAGCGCTCTTCTGCGGGACATAAGTATCTGTGTGGCGCGCCCGTTCAGTATTGAACGGTGGTTCCCAGACGTCGACGTTCAAGGGATACCAGGAGTCCGCTGCATGAGAGCCGGCGATTGGCTGGAATGCCATTGCCACCATAAACGCTACGGCTGGCAGGACCATTCGGGTACCGTGAGTTATCCAGCTAAGCATAACTTTCTCCATACATTTCAGGTCCGTAACAATCTAGCACGGGGACCCAATAGGTAATCAAGTTATTCTGATGTTAGCCGCGCCGTCGTCGCCTCTTTCGGCCACCTTCATTCCCCGCCCCGTCATCGGGTGTGGCTACGGTGGGCTCCGGCAGGTTGACGGCTTTGGCCAGGTTGCTGAAATCGTCGGTTTTGTGGGGGAAGGCCATGGCACCGACGAAGTGGTTCTGGAATTCGGGTTCCACGGCAGTTTCGATTTTCTCGATGTTTTTCACCACCCGGCCGATTTCGTCGCGGGCGGACTGGTTGAGCAGGGCGATGCGGGCACCCGTGCCCGCCGCGTTACCGGCTGATGACACCTTGTCCAGATCACAGTCCGGGATCATGCCCAGTACCATGGCGTATTTGGTGTCAATGTGGCTGCCGAATGCGCCGGCCAGCACAATGCGGTCGACCTTTTCGATCCCCAGCTTGTCCATGAGCAGGCGCGCACCGGCATACAGTGCGCCCTTGGCGAGCTGAATGGCACGCACGTCGTTCTGGGTGATGGTGACCTCCACCTCGCCCGAATGCACATGGTAGGAGAACGTGCGACCGTCGGCCTGGATGCGGTCATTGATGGCGGCCTTGGAGCCGTCGATGACGCCGTCGGTGGTGATAATACCGGCCAGGAACATCTCGGCGATAACCTCGATGATGCCGGATCCGCAGATACCGGTGACGCCGGTCTCGGTTGTGGCTTCGGCAAAACCGTCGTCCGTGGACCACAGGTCAGAGCCGATAACCTTGAACTTGGGTTCCAGTGTTTCCGGATCCACCCGCACGCGCTCCATGGCACCGGGGGCGGCACGCTGGCCACCGGAAATCTGTGCCCCTTCGAAAGCCGGACCGGTGGGTGACGAGGCAGCGAGCAGGCGGTCCTTGCTGCCCAGTACGATTTCCGCGTTGGTACCCACATCGACGACCAGCACGATGTCGTCAGATAAATGCGGGCTTTCCGACAGCACCACGGCGGCGGTATCCGCACCTACATGTCCGGCAATACAGGGCAGCACAAACACCCTGGCGTTGGGATGCATCTCCAGGTCCAGTTCGTTGGCCCACAGGGTCATGCCCGAATTGGTAGCCAGCGCAAACGGTGCGCCGCCCAGCTCGATAGGATCGATGCCCAGCAACAGGTGGTGCATGACCGGGTTGCCCACAAAGGTGGCGTTGAGTACTTCGTCGGTTTCAATGCCGGCTTCGCGGGCCAGCTCGGCAATCAGGTGATTGATGGACTCGCGTACGGCTGTGGTCATTTCCACATCACCGCCCGGGTTCATCATCACGTAGGAAACCCGGCTCATGAGGTCTTCGCCAAACCGTATCTGCGGGTTCATGATGCCCGATGAAGACACAACCTCACCCGACAGCAGTTCGCACATGTGCCCGGCGATGGTGGTGGAGCCGATATCAAAGGCCACGCCATAGACCCGGTCGCGGAATCCTGGCCAGATGGCCGTCACGCGCGCACCACGGTGCACGGCAACCGTAACCTGCCATTTTCCTTTTCGCAGAGCCTGTTGCAGACCGTGCAGCACATGCAGGTCGCAGTCTTCCAGGTCTTCCAGGCCCCACTGATCCCGCAGTGCTGCCAGCAGGCGTTCCAGATCGCCGGTGGGGTTGTGCATGTCGGGCTCTTCCACTTCCACATAGTGGAGGCGGATGGCCGGATCCAGCTCAATGTCGCGGACCTCGGCGCGCTTGCGCACGATCTGTTTGTGGACCTGGCTGTCGGGCGGCACGTCAATGACACAGTCGCCCAGCAGTTGCGTGTTACAGCCCAGACGGCGACCCGGTTTCAGGCCGCGCTTGTCGTCATACCGTTTTTCGACGCTGTTGGGTTCAC
>JAJFID010000070.1 GCA_021775325.1 Rhodospirillales bacterium | reverse complement strand
AGATCGGCGTCAATATACCGCTGCACGCCGCCGAGCACTTTTACATCGTCACGGAACCCATTGAAGGCCTGCCATCCAATCTGCCGGTGCTTCGGGAACCATCGTCATGTTTCTATGTGAAAGAGGACGCCGGAAAACTGTTGGTCGGCGCGTTCGAGCCCGTCGCCAAACCCTGGGGTGGTGACGGCATCCCGGATGATTTCTGTTTCGACGAGCTGCCTGAAGATTTCGACCATTTTGAGCCCATGCTGGAACGTGCGCTGCACCGCCTTCCCATTATGGAAACCGCCGGTATCCAGACATTTTTTAATGGACCGGAAAGCTTTACGCCCGACAACCGTTATTATCTTGGCGAAGCACCGGAAGTAAAAGGTGTTTTTGTTGCCACCGGATTTAACTCCACTGGCATCCAGTCTTCCGGCGGTGCCGGTAAACTGCTGGCAGAGTGGATCCGGGATGGTCGCCCACCGGCCGATCTGTGGGATGTGGACGCGCGCCGCATCCTGTCGTTTCAATCCAACATGAAATACCTGCACGACCGGACAACCGAGTCCCTTGGCCTGCTCTACGCCATGCACTGGCCCTTCCGGCAACCGGATACCGCACGGGGGGTGCGGCGTACACCGCTGTATGATCGGCTGAACGCAGCCAACGCCTGTTTTGGCGAAGCAGGTGGCTGGGAACGACCAAACTGGTTCGCGCCCGAAGGCGTGACACCGGAATACGAGTACACCTACGGCAAACAGAACTGGTTCGAGTATTCCGGCAATGAGCACCGGGCAGTTCGTGAAAACGTGGGTTTGCTGGATATATCAACGTTCTCCAAATTCATGCTTCAGGGCCGGGACGCTGAAAAAGTCATCAATCAGGTTTCCGCCAACGACATGTCCGTGGAGCCGGGACGCATGGTCTATACCCAGTGGCTCAACGAACAAGGCGGTATATCGGCGGATCTCACCGTCACCCGCACGGCTGAAGACGCCTATATGGTCATGACGGCATTTTCCAGCCACACCCGTGATTTCCACTGGCTCAAGGACCACATCGGATCAACCGATCACGCTGTACTGACCGATGTGACGGCAGCCTTTGCCGGCATAAACGTACAGGGACCTAACTCGCGCGCCTTGTTACAAAAGGTCACGCCGACCGATCTTTCCAACGAAGCCTTTCCGTTTGGCTCGTCGCGGGAGATCGAGGTGGGGTATGCCACAGTTCGCGCTTCGCGTATTTCCTATGTGGGCGAACTGGGTTGGGAGCTTTGGGTGCCGTCGGACATGGCCTTGCACGTTTACGAGGTTCTGTGTGAAGCGGGTGAGGAATTTGACCTGACCAACGTGGGTATGCACGCCATGAATTCCCTGCGTATCGAGAAAGCCTATCGTCACTGGGGCCACGATATCGCCGATGAAGATACGCCTATCGAAGCGGGTCTGGCGTTTGCTGTGAAGTATGACAAACCGGGCGGTTTTATTGGCCGCGAAGCGCTGCTGAAACAAAAGGAAAGCGGCAAAGTCACCAAACGACTGGTCCAGTTCCTGATGAACGATCCTGAGCCCATGCTGTACCACAATGAACCCATTGTCCGGAATGGCGAGATCTGCGGATACATCACAGGCGGCATGTATGGGTACACCCTGGGCGGCAGTGTGGGTCTGGGTTACGTCAACAATCCGGATGGTGTTGATGCGGAATACGTGAACAGCGGAAGCTATGAAATCGAGGTCGCCTGTGAACGTTTTCCGGCGACAGCATCCCTGCGTCCGCTGTATGATCCGAAGAACGAACGGATCAAAATGTAAAGGGAATCGATATGGCCGAACATACCGGTGGATGCCTGTGCGGCAATATTCGATACACGACATCTGGGAACGCCACATTCCCGCATTTCTGTAGCTGCAAGATGTGCCAGCAGTGGTCCGGCGCACCCGTCGTTGCCTGGGTCGATTTTCCACGTGAGTCCGTGATCTGGGACGGCCCGGGCGGCGAGCCCGCGCTGTTCCGATCCTCAAATTTTGCACAAAGAGGATTTTGTCCCAAGTGTGGTGGCACTCTGTGTGCTCTTGACGACGATTCAGATATGTCCTGCATGACAATTGCAACACTGGACGACCCGGATTCAATTGTGCCCACATCCCAGAGTTTCCCGGACGCAGCACCAAAATGGCTTCATACACTGGCCGAGCCAACCGAGACCTGACTCTGCTGGAGTTCGCCCCGCAATTTTGAGATATTAGCTGTCTGACCTACTTCGGATGACAGGACGATACATTATGGCGCTTCGCACTCCCTATCTCATGTTTATTGGTGACGCCGCTGACCAGCTTGCAGCAAAAACGGCGCAGGGTGTTGTTCACTGGCGACCCGAATGGTGCCTTGGGCAACTGCGTCTCGAAGGATGCAATGCCGATCTGGGCATCGCGGATATGACGCTGGAGGAAGCCGCAGAGGCGGGCGTCAAAACACTGATTGTCGGCGTTGCCAACCGGGGTGGTATTATTTCCCAGGCCTGGACCAATACACTTGTGCGCGCGATGGAACTTGGCATGGATATCGCCTCGGGACTACACAACAAACTGGGCGATTTGCCCGACGTTCGGGCAGCAGCCGAATTACATAGCCGCGCCCTCTATGATGTACGTCACCCGACCAGGGCCTTCCCCATCGGCAGTGGCAAACCGCGCAGCGGCAATCGCTTGCTGGCCGTCGGTACGGACTGTTCGCTGGGCAAGATGTACACGACACTGGCGTTATGGCGGGAAATGGAAACGCGCGGCATGAATGTGGATTTTCGTGCTACCGGTCAGACCGGAATCTTCATCGCCGGTGACGGGGTTTCCGTTGATGCTGTCGTCGCCGACTTTATTTCCGGTGCCATTGAGGAGATTTCACCAGCCAATGATGCAGACCACTGGGATATGATTGAGGGGCAGGGTTCCCTGTTCCATCCTTCTTTTGCCGGGGTTTCTCTGGGACTGCTCCACGGTGCCCAGGCCAATGCACTGGTTATGTGCCACGAACCGGGGCGGCAGATCATGCGGGGGGTTCTTCATCACGCACCACCGTCCATTGAAGACTGCATCCAACTCAACGAAACGGCGGCACGCCTGACTGCACCGGAGGCCAAAGTCATTGCGCTGGCTTTCAATACATCCAAAATGAACGATTCTGAGGCCGAGGCCTGCATGAAGGATCATGCCGATAAATTTGGTATGCCCTGTGTTGATCCGGTACGAACGGGCGTTGGCGACATCGTGGATATTCTTCAGTGACGCGAACGATCGCTGTTCGGACAGAAAGCTGGCCGCTCGCCAAACCATTTACGATTTCAAGGGGCACCAAGACGGCAGCCGATGTTGTGGTTGTCGAGATTACGGATGGCAACGGGACTCGTGGATGGGCTGAATGCGTACCATACCCGCGTTATGACGAGACCATTGATGGTGTAGTCGACGATATCAATCAACGCGTGGCAGACGTCGCCGCTGGCATTGACAACAGGCAACTCCGCGATGCCATGCCCTCTGGTGCAGCGCGAAACGCCCTCGATTGTGCCTTGTGGGATCTGGCTGCGAAACAGGCCAACCAACGTGTTTGGGAACTGGCTGATCTGCCAACGCCTGTGCCCACGATCACGGCGGAAACCATATCCATCGGTGATCCACACGACATGGGTGATGCCGCTCGCGAGCTAAAAGATGCGCCGCTTATCAAGGTGAAGCTGAACCGGGACATGGTGGTCACCCGTATGGCTGCGGTCCGGGATGCGGCACCATCGGCGCGCCTGGTCATTGATCCCAATGAGTCGTGGAATCTGGACCTGCTGCGCGATGTGGCCAGGCCACTGGCTGATCTGGGTGTGGAGATGATCGAACAGCCCCTGCCCGCCAGTGACGACCATGTGTTGGCAGATTATCAATGCCCCGTCGATTTGTGTGCCGATGAATCCTGTCACACCGCCGACAAGCTCCCGGAGCTCAAACCAAGATATCAGATGATCAACATCAAACTGGACAAAACGGGCGGCCTGACCGAAGCCATTGACCTGGCAAAGGCTGCCGAAAAACTGGGTTTTGGAATCATGGTTGGCTGCATGGTCGGAACATCTCTCGCCATGGCTCCAGCAACGCTGCTCTCGCCTTACGCCAGGTTTGTCGATCTGGATGGGCCATTACTGATGAAACACGACAGGGAAAATGGCCTGCTGTTTGAAAATGGATATGTGAGTCCGCCAACAGCCGAACTGTGGGGTTAGTCAGTATCCCGCATAACGTATAATGCCCAACCGCCCCTGCCCTCACTTATGGGCTCAAGGTACATGGGAATCCCGTTTGGTGTATGTTCGTCCAGATGGGCGCGGATCGACTGAATAAGCGTTCGGAACACCTGACCATGGGAAACGATGAGCACAGGTCCGGGCTTGTTCAACGAGATTTCCACGCCAGTAAGAATTCGCTCGAGAAACTCTGAAAAACTCTCGCCGCCTACAGGTTTCGACTTGCCATCACGCCAATCGGTATCCGTTCTTGTGTCCCAATGTTTTTTTTGCCGCCCTTCGTTTTCACCGCAACCGACTTCCTTCAGTTCATCGATGACCTCCAGGGGAACGCCCAGTGTTTCCTGAATGATCGTTGCGGTTTCCAGCGCCCGGTCGAGCGGGCTCGCACAGATTGACGTGATCGGCGACGCTGACAGAGCCGCTGCAGCAGCTCGGGCCTGTGTTCTTCCTGTCTCGTTAAGTGGGATATCGACCCAACCCTGCAGTCGGTCTTGCAGATTCCAGTCCGTTTCCCCATGGCGTACAAAGTAAAACGGGGCCGTCGCCAATCTAGTTGGCATGGTCTTGTACCTCACGGAGTATCCTGTCTTCCGGCAACGATACGGTTACGACTGTTCCCACACCCAATTTGCTTTCAATCAACAGTTGGCCATCGTGCAATTCACACAGACGCTTTGAAATGGTGAGGCCCAGACCGGTTCCTTCATGGGCGTTATGGCTGTTGGCCCGCACTTGCCCGAACGCTTCCATGGCCTTTGGAATATCCTCCTGTGAAATTCCAATGCCGGTATCTTCCACAATCAACTTAATGCCACCATCATCGGATACCGTGGCTTTCAAAACTGCTTCACCCTCGTCCGGCGTGAATTTTGCCGCATTGGTCAACAGATTGATCAGAATTTGTGACATGAAACGTCGATCCGCCCGGATCCTGGGGGCTTCCGGCAGAACTTCGTACCGTAGTGTGGTATCGCCTGCGTCGGGACGGGCGCCCACCATGGTAATACAATCGCGGAACAACTCTTCCAGATCAATTTCAGCTTCCTGGAGTTCAGCCTCGCCAGCCTCGATTTTAGAAATATCAAGAATATCGTTGATCATATTGAGCAGGTGCTGCCCGGAGTTCATGATGTCTGCAGAGTACTCCTTGTATTTTTCATGCCCAAGTTCACCAAAAAGTTCGCCGGAAATTATCTGTGTGAAGCCGAGAATTGCGTTCAGTGGCGTCCGCAGTTCATGGCTCATATGGGCAAGAAAATCTGTCTTGGCACGGCTGGCACTCTCTGCCGATTCCTTGGCACTGTTCAAGGCCCGCTGGGCTTCGCGGGCCTTGGTAATGTCCTGATCTGTGGAGACCACCCGGCTCCATGGGTTCGTATCGGATTCAACAACATGGATATTTGATCGAATGTAGGCGGGACGTCCATCGACGGTTTCAACCGCGTGATCTATGCTGATTTCCTGTTGGTTCCCGGCCAGACCTTCGATCACCTTAAGATGATAACCCGTCAGATTCGCTGTAACGGCGCTCTTTTGCTTTTCGAAAAACACCTTGCTGTTCTCGGCACCATAAATGCGCAACGCTGAGGGATTGATGTCATTAAGTTTGATAGCATCCACAGCTTTTTCAAGCGCCCGGGGATTTTCCACAAAATATCGCCGAAAGTCTTTGACGCCACGGCGCTGTAGCGCATCAATCAGAAGTTTTACACCCGAATAATCTTCATCCCAGACACCGACAGGCGATTGGTCAAACAAATCCTGATAACGCTGTTCCCGATCCTTGAGTGCAGCCTCCGCCCGCCGCTGATTGGAGATATCAAAAGCTATAACAACGATAAACTCAACGTTGCCATCAGAACCGAGAAGCGGTGATTTGGTGATGACCAGCGTTCTCTCCAGTCCGGAGGGATCAACCCATCTTTCTTCCAGTTCCCGGATTGCCACACCGGTTTCGATAACTCGAGCATCCGTGCCCGATAAGAGGTTAGGGTCTTCGGCTCCCAAGATCTCACCCGCAGTCTTGCCGACCCCGCTTTCAGGTGTGGTGCCAAGCAGATGAGCGGCATACTGATTCATAAACACATAACGCGACTGACTGTCCTTGATGGCAACAGCGCCTGGAACGTTCTCGACAATCGAACGCATCCGCCGTTCTGTCTCACGCACAGCCGCAATGTTTTCGACGAGCCTGACTCTCTGACCATGTGCATTCTGAAAAATCTGTGAAACAAAATGCAGGCTGAGACAGGCCATCCCGCCGATGGCAATATCCAGCACATCATTGGTAACATATAGAGCACTCAGACCGTCAGGTGACAATTTCAGCAACTGGTTGAACGCCATAAGGCCCAGCATCACACTGACGAACCCAACCCGCATGTCCCCGTAACGCCGGATCAGGAGGAGAGACCAACCCAAGGCAACGACGTAGATCGTAATTGATAGTAACAAAAGTATGCTCATACGAGCATTGCCCCCCGGCCGTTGAAGACCTTATCCAGTCCCGCGAACTACGAAAACTTGCCCTGTGCTGAACTGCGCGTCAATTCCTGAATCTATCCGTTGCCTCGACTAACTCATGGATAATTCCGGGTTCGCTTGAAGCGTGGCCGGCATCATGAACCAGATGAAATTCTGCTTCCGGCCAGGCCTTGTGTATATCCCATGCCGTCCTTGCCGGTGTGCACATATCGTAGCGTCCCTGAACAAGCACGGCTGGAATATGACGCACCTTATCCAGACCCCGGATGATCTGATCATCAACTTCGAAAAAACCTCCATTGACGAAGTAGTGACACTCGATCCTTGCGAATGCGAGGGCAAAGTCATCATCCAGATGGTGGGCCTCTCGTGCCGGGTCAGGCCAGACGGACAAGGTTGATCCCTCCCACAATGACCATGCCCGGGCGCATTCCAGTTGTTTGTCCCGGTCATCCCCCGTCAGCCGCTTGTAATACGCTGCCATCATATCGCCGCGTTCTGCTTCCGGAATGGGCGCAACATAGGTCTCCCATACGTCGGGAAATACGTGACTGGCGCCTTCCTGATAGAACCACAATAGTTCCGACCGCCTCAACGTGAACAAACCACGGAGCACCAGTTCACTACAGCGTGAAGGGTGGGTTTCAGCATAGGCAAGGGCAAGGGTGCTGCCCCACGAGCCGCCAAAAACCTGCCATGTGTCAATACCCAGATGTTCGCGCAAGGCTTCGATATCGGCAACAGAATGCCACGTCGAGTTGTCCTCAATGCTGGCGTGTGGTCTGGAGCGTCCACAACCGCGCTGGTCAAACAACACAATGCGATAGGCCGCCGGATCGAAATACCGGCGCAGGGTGGGCGAACAACCGGCACCGGGCCCACCATGCAGATAAACCACAGGTTTTCCGTCGGGATTGCCGCTTTCTTCAAAGTAGATGCTGTGAACATCCGACACGGGCAGCATACCAGTGTTATAGGATTCGATAGCCGGATACAGTGAGCGGCGATTTACCGTTTCCGCAGGTGTATTTGCTGTCATTCGTCTTTCCTGTCTGATCTGTTACGCTTTACGCAGGACATTGACGCGCATGGGCTGATCGAACCCATATCCCCTGTCATCCGGCACGCCGTACTGTTCAAAATTAGCCCGCATGATTGCATCGTGTGTTTCGAAAGCGGCGGCGCGTTCCGGGCTGATACGGGTCCCCTCTTCTCGCATGTCTTCATAGCTGGCGTAATGGTGGACCGTGTCATAACTAATCAGTTTTTCGTGAGTTAGGTCACCGCCTGTCGCTCGAGCAATGGCCTGATCCGCCAGCGCCCGG
>JAJFID010000069.1 GCA_021775325.1 Rhodospirillales bacterium | reverse complement strand
CAAATTCTCAATGCACATATTGCCTAATAATTGAACTCGCAAAGGGATATCGTTGAGTTTTTCATACTCTGCTTGAAGTGCGTTGATGGTTTTTTGAGTGTTTGATTCTTTTTTCTTTAAGGCAGCGCCCGCTGCGTTTTGAGGTCCAGTGAAAATTTCAGTTACCTCAAGTCCAAAGGTCTGTTTGCCTTCAGTAACTAGAAAATCAGGGCTTTCGCGATTAAGGCCCAAAGACCACGTTGCACCTAAACTTTTTGCAGCTTCCTTGACATAGAAACGTTCGATCTCTTTCTTTGCCATAGGCTACGCCCCAATTACGATTTCTCAGACGCTACTTTAGTATAGCGTGTATATTATTTTGTGTTTTGGTGTTGTTAACGCGAGGAGTTTTTTCTGGTTGTGGAAAAGATTATCGAAAATGGCATTAACTCAATTCGAGTTGGAATAGAAGACTATAAGCAAGGTAGAGATAATGATGAGGATGCTCGGTTAACTTCTGCTGTTCGCAATATATTTGCAGGAATCCTAATTTTGGCAAAGGGTAAGCTCTATGAGCTTTCACCAGAAGGTAGTAACGGAATTCTCATTCGCAATGTTAAGCCTAAAATTGTGGCTGGAAGCCTTGAATGGGCACCACTTGGTAAATCAACTATCAGCTATCATGAAATCAAGGAACGGTTTGAGCAACTGTCATTACATCTCGATTGGGCAAAGTTAGATAGAGTGCGCTCAATCCGTAATGAGCTCGAACACTTTTATCATTCAGGCACCAGAGTTGCAGTGCAAGAGGCGCTAGTCGATGCAATGATGGTAATCCACAGCTTACTAGAGCTACTTAATCTCGATCCAATACGTGATCTTGGCGAAGGTTCGTGGAAAGTTCTACTGAAAAATAATGGCCTTTATACCCAAGAACTGGAAAAATGCCGAGACACACTCTCAATAGTTTGCTGGATCAATCAAACAGCAAAGGCAGCAAGCAATCATTTTAATTGTGAGGAATGTAGCTCTAGCCTGATTCGACAAGCCTCCTTAGTTAACGATAAACAGGAAGACATGAGTGTGATCTGTATTGCATGCGGTGCTGAGTCTGAGATGAAGTCACTAATGGAGCGTGCTGTGATTCAATTGTATTACGGAGAATTATACGAAACTCAAACCAGAGGTGGAGAACCTCCGATTATGAATTGTACCAAATGTGGATTATTTACGTTTGTTCTTGAAGCAAATGAATGCGCCGCATGTGATAATAAGCAGTAAGAAGTAGCAGCTCTACATAGTTCTCCGTTACGATTGTTTGTCCTTGGGCGGTGCCATTAAGGAGTTTGCGAGCGCACCTCTGAAAGGGTTTGTATCGCTGATGTTAGGTGACCGTGGTGGGGAAAGAGCGTTTCCCAAGAGCCCACCTAGACCAAGGTTCTTTAAAGCAGGCTCCTGTTTTGGTGCGATCTCAGGAGGGTTTGCGATGAAGCCCCAACTTTCTGACGATAGGGCGCCATTTACACTGTGGGGACTTGCTTCAGCCAAAATAAACAGCAGTCCATTCATGTGCGTAGTTAATCTGGCTGTTAACGCAACTAGGTTGAGTTGGCTTACGAGAAAAACGGATCCCGGAATACCCGGTGCATGCCAATTTAAAAGTGATTCGCTTGCATTCAAATAATTGTAAAGCTTTGGGATATCCACTTGTATCGGATTGAAGGTCATGAGGTAGGTCCGCTTCATGGCGTTGCCCCCAGACTTTCCTGATTTGGTGCTGCCGAGTTTCTGATTACGTTCGGGTTTTCAATTATTTCACCCTGTACTAGCTGAGCATCTTGTCCTCGCCCCGCTACTACATCTAGCGTCGCACGTTGTATTTGATACTCTTCGGACTGCAACCTATTTGGATCACGGAACACAAACCAAATGTAGGTACAGGTTGCTGCGGCTACTACAAAGACAAACGTTCCGACTAGCCAATTCAGATAAACATCAGCCACCCCAAACCATATAGCAAATACAAACGCAGTACCTACGATACCTGCGAGCAGTAAAATTGGCACGAAAGCACTTTTCGTCTTGGAAACCGCAGTATCGAAAAACTGGTTACTTTGCATGACTAGAATATAGGCTCAATGCCTCAACTTGGCAAAGTGGCATAAAATTGAACCGTTTTGTTGCGTTCGTTAATTATTGATTGTTGCGGTCGAGATGAAATTGAAGGAGCGAGAAGAAATCACCGTCTTCGATTAGTTCAAATTCCGTATCCCATTCGACCCAATGAAGATCGATCACTCTCTTAGCAAGTGGATTAGTTCCTTTGCCATAACACCATTCACATCACAACAGTGTGAACGGAAGAGCTAGCCCCTTGTTCTGGCTCACACGTCCTCTGCCATGGGTAAGTCGTGCTTATGGCCTGAGCAGGTTCGACGCACGAATATTCGCCGAAAATCCTTGACGTGCATCCATTTACGGACTATATTCCTTTATTCATCACTGTGTTCTTTCCCATCGTAAATATGAAAATGCCCATGAACCGTGTTGTCCCCTCCCATGTCATCGAGAGATGACCCTTCTCGGACCACAGAGTGGCCCCTCTCGAACCACGTTGTGGTCCTGCCGGGCAGCGCCTGTCAGGCAGTGCTTGCCGGGTAGTAAAAGTCGTTGTCCTCTCGAACCACGCAATGGTTCTGCCGGGTTAGGACATTCTACGCCCTCTCAGGTTATCGAGAGATAACCCTTCTCGGACCACAGCGTGGTCCTGTCAGGCAGTGCTTGCCGGGTAGTAAAAGTCGTTGCCCTCTCGGACCATTACATGGCACTGCCGGGTAATACCTCTCAGGCAGTTCATGGCCTTGCCGGGTTAGGACATTCTACGCCCTCTCAGGTTATCGAGAGATAACCTTGCCGGGTAGTATTAGTCTGTAAATGTCTACAGAGTTATGGAAAGTTGGTGCCCGTAAGCCCTTGTTTTTAAACAAGATGTAGACATTGAGGGGTCAAAACCGTGACTGAAAGTAACCGAATGTCTACAAAACGAATGAAAACAATACCTTATAGGCCGCCAAACGCACGCACGGGCCACTGCGGGGCCGTGTTTCAAAACCATGCCTCAAAAGCCGTCCGGTTTTTCGGTTGAAAATTCGTCAGGGATTTCACGGTATATGATATGCTGGCGCACAACGCTATTTATCACGGAGAAACAGGATCATGGATCTACCCAGCGAAAAACGTGAAGCCCGGTACGGCATGCCTGCCGCCGACCAGATTCTGTTTAACCGGCATTATGTGCTGGGATACTCCTACTATTTCCGGCAGGCGAAATGGGCGCTGGAGATTGTTGATTCGTCACTGGAGGAAGTGGAACGCAGC
>JAJFID010000068.1 GCA_021775325.1 Rhodospirillales bacterium | reverse complement strand
CTACATTTTTGTAGACATTTGTTTACATTTTTAGGGCCAGACGCACTGCAAGTCTTTGATATTGAAAGAAATGTAGACATCGCGGGGTGCAAAAAGTGCTCAAAAGTGGCTAAAAGTCTACTTTTTATAGAATTCGCCCTTAGTTTCAATGACTTAAGATTTTGAAATTTCCTAAGGCTTCAAAAATGTTCCACGGACGACGTTTTCGGGGGGTATTTTCAGGTGCAGGCGACGGCTGTCATGTTACCCGCCACCTGATCTTCAGGCAGCCTGCTGCGCTGCCTGCCGTTTTAACTGACGGCCCGGTGTGGCACCGGTTGCCTGACCGTCGCGCCAGATCCACTGTCCGTTGCTCATGACCCGCGCGATTCCGGTGGCGGGCTGGATAGGATCATCAAAGGTAGCGGTATCTGTCACCGTATCAGGATCAAATATGACCACGTCCGCATGGGCACCGGGTTTGAGAACGCCGCGGTTTTCAAGACCAAAAACCCGGGCCGGGATGCCGGTCATGCGATGGATGGCCTGTTCCAGGCTGAAGACACCCAGCTCGCGCACATAACGGCCCAGCACCCGGGGGAACGTGCCCCACAGGCGCGGGTGCGGTATCTCGTCGTGGGGCAGACCGTCCGAGCCGATCATGGTGCCGGGGGTGGCCAGAATGCGCTGCAGGTCCGCTTCGTCCATCTGGAAATAGATGGCGCCCGCCGGGTTCAGGCGGTCAATGGCTTCGTCCGTGCTGACGGCCCACTCGGCGGCGATTTTTTGCAGGTCGCGGCCCGCCATTTCCGGGTGCGGCGTGCACCAGGTAATCTGGACGCGCTCCGCCCGCTCCACGAAACTTTTCAACAGCACCGTGGAACTGGCCGTATAGGGATACACATCCACATCCAGGGTCATGCCTTCCTGTGCTTTACGGACAATGTCCAGGGTTTCGCGGGAACGGCCATAGTTCTGCTGACCGCAGACCTTGAAATGGGATATCAGCGAGGCACAACCTGCCGCGTGGCCGATGCGGATCGTTTCATCAATGGCCTCGTGCACATGGTCTTCCTCGTCACGCATGTGGGTGGTGTGAATGCCGCCACGCTCCGCCGTCACACGGGCCAGCTTGATGACTTCTTCGGTGGGTGCGGCTATAGCCGTGGGATAGGCCAACCCGGTGGACAGGCCCACATAACCGGCATCCAGGGCCTCTTCCAGCATGACAATCATGCGGTCGATCTCGGCCGGTGTGGCCGGGCGGTCCAGATCATCCATGACCGACGCCCGCAGGGACGAATGGCCGCACAGCAGAATGCCGTTGGTGGCCGCCGGGGTTTCCTCCAGCGCCTGGGTATAGTCCCGGGCCTGCGCGAACCGGAACCAGTCCCGATTACCCAGCAGGTTCATAGGTGGCGGTGGATCGTTTTTGCCGCTGTAAGGGGCCAGACTGTCGCCGCAATTGCCGTCCACAACGGTGGTCACGCCCTGACTGACCTTGGGCGTCATTTGTGGATTTTCCAGCATCAGCCGGTCGTCATGGGTATGCACGTCGATAAAACCGGGAGCCACCACACAGCCGCTCGCGTCAATGGTCTCGTCCGCAGTTATCCCGGTCAGATCGCCCAGCGCCAGAATCTGATCGCCGCGAATGGCGACGTCAGCTTTGATCGCGGGCCCGCCGGTGCCGTCAACAAGTGCTGCACCGGTGATCAGGACGTCACAGTGTTCCGGCCCATTCTCCCGCATGACTCACTCGCTCGATTTGGAAAGGGGCAGTTCCTGCTCCACCAGCCGCGCCCAGTAGCTGGCACCGATGGGCAGGATTTCATCGTTGAAATCATAGTGGGCATGATGCAGCGGATGCACATTGTTCTCGTCCCCCTGCCCCAGCAGGATATAGGCGCCCGGTCGGGCTTCCAGCATGTAGGAAAAATCCTCGCTGCCCATGGTCGGTTTGAGATTGCCGTCCACCTGGTCTTCGCCCACGGTGGCAATAGCCGCCAGCACCGCGCGATCAGTCTCGTGGGCATGATTGACCAGCACCGGATAACCCTCTCGATAGCTGACATCAATGGTTGCGCCATGGGCTTTGGCCAAACCATCACAGATATCGGTGATGCGCCCCCGGATCATGTCGCGGGTGGCCTGATCCACCGTCCGCACGGAGGCTTCAAGATTGGCCGTCGACGGAACCACATTGTTGGCAGAACCGGCGTGGAACTGGGTGACGCTGACCACGGCGGGCATGACCGGTTCCAGGTTGCGGCTGATAATGGTCTGCAGGGCGGTGTGAAGCTGGACTCCGATGGCGATGGGATCGACACACAAATGCGGCAGGGCAGCATGGCCGCCAAAACCCTCGATGCGGATTTTGACCTCGTCGGCGGCGGCCATGAACCCGCCTTTGTTGATGCCGAATTTTCCCTTGGGCAGGGTGGCAAAATTATGCATGCCATACACCGCGTCACAGGGAAACCGGTCGAACAGGCCCTCCTCCACCATGACCCGACCGCCGCCGGGGCCTTCTTCGGCAGGCTGGAAAATCAGGTTAACAACGCCGTCAAAATTGCGGGTCTCCATCAGATAGCGGGCGGCACCGAGCAACATGGTGGTATGACCATCGTGACCGCAGGCGTGCATTTTGCCGTCGTTGGTGGAACGGTGTGGCGGGTTGGCATGCTCCTGCATGGGAAGCGCGTCCAGATCAGCCCGAAGACCGATACTGCCAGAGCCATTGCCCTGGCCGCGTATGACACCAACAACGCCGGTTTTGGCGATGCCCGTATGGGTCTCGATGCCCCATTCCTTCAGTTTTTCTTCAACGATGGAACTGGTCCGGACCTCTTCAAAACCCAGTTCGGGATGGGCATGAATATCCCGCCGCCACGTGGTCATGTCGTCCGCAAAATCGGCAATTTGTTCAATTACAGGCATGCTTGCTCCTCAGTTTACATCGATTGTGCGGGTGGCCTGTTCCAGCCAAGCGGACTCAGCCTCGTTCAGGTGCGGTGCAACTGCCGCACGAACCCGGTCGTGGTAGTCGTTGAGCCAGGTGATCTCGGATGGCTGCATCAGTTCAGGTGCCACCAGACGCAGATCAATGGGTGCCAGTGTCAAGGTCTCGAAACCCAGCAGTTCCCGCTCGGCACCGGCTGGTGCCTCAAGTGCCGTGACGGCCACAAGGTTCTCGATGCGAATACCGTAGTGCCCTGTTTTGTAATAACCCGGTTCGTTGGAAACGATCATGCCCGGAACCAGGGCGACGGCATTGGGCGCTTTGGAAATCCGGTGCGGTCCTTCATGCACATTCAGGTAACTGCCGACACCATGTCCCGTACCGTGGTCATAATCCAGCCCGGCATCCCACAACGGTTTGCGGGCGAAGGGGTCAAGCTGGGATCCCGTCGTGCCGTGGGGGAATCGCGCGGTGGCGATGGCGATATGGCCCTGCAGGACACGGGTAAAATTCTCGCGCATCTCTCGCGTGGGTGTGCCGATAGCCATGGTGCGCGTCACATCGGTGGTGCCGTCCAGATACTGGCCACCGGAATCCAGCAGAAACAGCGAGTTCTGTTCCAGTTTGCGGGTGGTCTGTTCCTTCGCGCGGTAGTGAACTATAGCACCGTTGGGCCCGGCGCCGGCGATGGTAGGAAAACTCAAACCCCGAACATCGCCACCGTCACGGCGGAATTCCTCAAGCTTGTCAGCGGCCTCGACCTCGGTAATATCACGTTCGATCACTGTATTATCCAGCCAGTGCAGAAACCGGGTCAGGGAAACGCCATCGCGATGATGGGCATTCCGGGTGCCATTCAACTCGGCATCGGTTTTGATCGCCTTGGGCAGAGCGCAAGGATCATCACCAAATTCCACCACGGCACCGGCGTCTCGCAACCGCTCCACAACCCAGTCCGGTTCGCTGTCACCGTTCAGGCTCACCGTTGCGCCAGCTTTGCCGAGCTTGTCCAGGGCTGTTCCGAAATCCTGCGGGTCTGCACGCACCACGTCCGTGCCCAAAAATTGCCCCAGACCTTCCGCAGGTTTGTCGGGATCCACGAACCAGTCCACATGCGCGTCACCATACATGATGGCAAACGACAACGGTTGCGGCGCATTGGGAAGATCGCCACCGCGAACATTGAGCAGCCAGGCAATGGAATCCGGCGCTGCCAGAACCGCCGCATCATGACCCAGTTCATTCAGGGTCGCGGCAATTTCGGCTCTTTTTTCAGTGGACTCCTTGCCCGTGTATTGAAACTCGTGGGGTACGATTGCCGCCTTGGGTGGGTCGGGACGATCCGTCCAGACGGCATCAACAGGGTTAGTTTCCTGGGCAACCAGCGACGCACCCGCGCTGAGTGCAGCCTTGCGAAATCTGGTTACCTGATTGCGGGTCATGAGCCAGGGATCGTACCCGAACCGCTCACCCGCGCCGGCATTGCTTTCGATCCACGCCGTGGCCGGTTCCGTGATCAGATGTTTGTACTCGTAGAGTTCGCGCGGGACCTCGTCCTGGACCTGAAGTGTGTATCGTCCGTCCACAAAGATAGCCGCTGTTTCTGCTGTGACCACGGCCACACCGGCGGTGCCGCTGAAACCGGTCAGCCACAGCAACCGATCCGAACAGGCGGGAACATCCTCGCCCTGATGTTCATCAGAACGGGGAATGATAAATCCGTCCAGCTTCCGGCTCTTCAATTCGGCACGCAGGCTCTTGAGACGGTGTATCTGATTGTTGTCTGTCACACTTGTGGTCCCTGAAAATCGCTGTTTTTGTCCATTGCCATCTTCATATGGAAGCTATGGGTCCCGGCATTGCTTGGCAATGCCTTTGTTTATTGGAGTTATTCCAGATATGCGCAAAACGCATTGCTGCAGTGCAACAATGACGCTTCTAAATCGACCAACTCACCCCTATATTCTGCTCAACGAATTCGTGGATTCACGGCTTTGAGACTGAATTGTATTTTTGCCAAACGGCCAAGGAACAAGACCATGTTAGACATTTACGCAGATACCCGTCGTCCCTCTATCCTGGTACAGGAAATGATCAAGCGCGCCATTTCAGGGTACACGTACTTCCCTGCCAAAGCGCCGAAAATTGGTGAACTGTCACGCATGGTCATCGAGTCCGTACAGATATGGTTCCGTCGTCGTGCCATCGAAGCTGAATTGTGGGACCTGAGCGATCACATGCTGGCTGATATCGGTGTCGTCCGCGGTGACATCGCCCGCATTTCCCGTGAATGGGCAAAGTCTGAATCACCGATTTCTCGTGCCAAAGTTATCGGACCCAAATCGGAAATCAAGGCTGTCGTATCGCCTGTTCAAACGCCCGCATTTGCCAACGACGAAGATATCGTTCGAGCCGCCTGATCAGCATTCAACTTCCAGCCGGGGAAATCTCTCCCCCCCGATTTTTCCGGTAAAAGAACGGCGGCCCAAGTGGTCGCCGTTTTTGTTGCTCGCAAAAAGCTAACATCACTTAAACCGGGCATCACTCAACAGGTGTATATCCGAGGCCAAGCATGCAATCGGCGAACAAAGTCCTGATCCGTTTGGTGATTCTGGAACCAGACATCATTGTATCAATGGTCAACTCGCTACCGTCATAGATGTTTGACTCGGCCTTAGCGGTTTCTTCAAATTCCCGCTCGGCCATACGTCGAGCCTGGTGTTTGCATTGGGCACCGTCAACGCGCCATTCCTCAAATGGTATCTCCGCATGCTCCCACCGGGTCATCATTGCGGAACATGCGGTCACGGCCAACATGGATAATGCGATTACAACCGCTTTCATCATTACAGCGTCATCCTGTCATCTGTCCTACGGCGCAGTGCCGCCAAAACATTCTTTCAGAAATGCCACGATATCAGGAGAATCCCATTCTGCCTCCCCTAAAACAGCGGCAACCTCTTCACCATCGGGATTGATGATCAGTGTCGTCGGCAATCCGGATACACCAGCCGCTCTTAGCAGAGCCATATCACGATCAATCAGAATGCGTAGATGACTTAACCCGTTTTCCTCGAAGAATGCAGCTGCCGCCGTTTCGCCATTGCGATCTTCATCAATTGTCAGGACCTCAATGTTTGATCCACTAAGTTTGTTCTGCAATCTGTCCAGCGCCGGCATTTCGGCAACGCATGGTGCGCACCACGTCGCCCAGAAATTCATGATAACCGTCTTGCCGCGATAATCCGCAATTGATACTTCGTTGCCGTCCAAATCGAAGAACG